>JAIBAF010000060.1 GCA_019695335.1 bacterium | reverse complement strand
TCGTTTGATTTTCATGAAAAAAAGCGGCCACAACCCTTTCATCGAAGAAAATGAAAAGACAATGAACGCTATCCGAGAATTTCTAAAAGAATAAAATTTACTGAATCAATTTCGTTAAAGCCGCACCTTAAAAACAAAAAACCCGCAAGACTAATCAATCTTGCGGGTTTTAAATTTTCAGCTATGTTTTCTATTTTATGAAAAACATTTTCCGGGTTGTTCGGAACTGTCCTGCTTCGAGTCTATAAATATAGATACCGGAAGCGACCTGCACGCCGGCATCATTTCTGCCATCCCATACAACGCGATGAGTACCTGCATCTTTCACTTCACGTACCAAATCACGGACTTTCTGTCCTAAAACATTGTAGACGGAGATCGAAACTTTCGTCGATTGTGGTAATTTGTAGCCAATTGTCGTCACGGGGTTGAAGGGATTCGGATAATTTTGCAGGAGCTCGAATTTTGAAGGCATGGACACGGCCACGTCTTTCGATTCGTGATACGTGATCGTTCCCGCATAGGACACATCAGCCAAACGATACGTTAATGTATCGCCCGCAATAATTTCCAAGTCAACAAATTCATACATCGTGGCGCTTGTTTTGGAGCCTTGACCTTTGATATTGGCGATTGTTTCAAAATCAGCATTACCTTTTTTACGCTGAACAAGCCAATAGGCATTGTCAACTTCCGATTCCGTTTTCCATTGCAGTTTTACTTGTCCGAGTTTTTCCATTTCGTACGCTTCGAATTGTGACAATTCCACCGGTAAACTGACGTCACTGTTAGTTGCGCCAAAAGTAAAAAGATCGGTTTGACCGCTGACGAAGGCGAGCGCATTGACGCTGGCAACCGTTCCGCTGCTTCCATTCGTAAACGTACCGACAAGATTACCTTCCAGATCAAGCCATAATCCGGTTTGATTAGGCTGATGCGCAATTGAAACGTCTGTTGCTACAGCAGCGCCTGTAATAGGATAAACTCCATCACTTGTGGTTTGACGCCCCGCATTGTTATAACTCAATGTAACAATGGGAGTGGCAAATGTTCCTCCGTTTGCCGTATAAGTTACCTGCCAGTTTCTGATCCGGGACACTTTCACTAAAGCTCCTGACAGGCCGGTAGTCAAAGGAATAAAATTGCCGATTTCAATCTGGTTAACCAAAATATGAGGATTACCGGTAACCGTTCCCGAAATAGTAACCGGGCGATACAAAGTATCCTTTCCGGTATGGAAAGTAAGATTATTGGCTGTATTCGAGAAGAATCGTCTCATTTGACCGTTGACAAAGGATGTCGAACCGGCAACAGTCGATACGGCGGCTGCATTGAGTATCATGATATTTGCATTCATATCGACAATGCCGTCCGTTAAAGTCAGCGTTCCATTGACCGTTAAATTTGCAAGAACATCAATGTCATCGGGATTCATACCGGCACGGGTGTTATTGAACGTCAGATTGTTGAAAGTCGCCGCGCTATTGATAGTTTGTTGGCTATTGCCGTTAAATACAAACGCACCGTTGGTATGGGTAAACGTTCCGCCGCTGGCCGTAAAATTACCGGCGACGTTCAATGTCGGCGTACCGGCCGATATGGATGTAAAAGTACCGTTTGTCTGATTATAGTCTCCCGACAACGTTAATACAGGCGATCCGCCGCCGCCATTGACCATACGGAAAGTTCCGGAAGAAATATTCAGATTAGTTGCACCGATATTGCCACTACCGGATGACGTGGTTAGGTTCAGAACTCCGCCCGCAACACTGATATTGCCGGTAATTGTCAGATCCTGATCAGCTGAACCGTTATTCAGCGTAAACGTACCGCCATTCGCATTCAGGTTACCGCCGATACTGGCTGTCTGAGGCGTGGCATCGGTATTTACCACGACCGTAGCAATCGTGACGGTGACATTGCCTTGAGCCTGAAAATTTGCATCCCAATTCAAAGTTCCGGAAGAAGGACTCAAAGTCAGATTACCGAAATTGGAACCTTTCACATCAGCTGAAACAGTCGTTGAGGAAATAGTTGTGTTGCTTGTTGCGCCAAAAACTTGCGCTCCGGAAGTACTGAAACCGGTACCGGTTGTAATATTGAATGTCGAACTGTTTTCGAAATTCACGCCGGCGTTATTGATAAATCCTAAACCTCCGGTCGTCCCGTTGATCGTCAATGTACCGTCAGACAAAACTCTCAAACCGGTCAGTGAAGTTGCGTGATAAAAAGACAAAGGCGTTCCGTTGGTGTTGGTAATATTTAATGCTACAGTATTTGCACCATCGTCACCGATTGTTAAAGCCAAAACATTTTGTGCAGTCGTTCCACTGAGTGTGACGGTATAATTGCCTGTAACGATTGAATTATCTAAAACAACTGAATCTAGAGAACCCGGTACCGTATTTCCATCCCAATTCAATTGACTTGTCCACAAACCGTCGCCTTGCCCGTTATCCCATTTCACCGTTGCACCACCGGCGCCAAATGCAAATACACCATCGTTTGTTGGAATATCGCTGACTCCATTCACTGTAATATCGTCATTCGGTTCATCAAGCGTTTCACCGGTCAGGAGTTCATAAGCAGGATCAGTCGTGCTCGCGGCAATCTGGCGAACAATACGGTTACGTGAATCCGGCATAAACCCTGAATCAGTGTAGCGCAAAGTAATGTTTAACGTTTTGCTGGTTGGTCGTGTTCCACTGATTGATTTGACTGTATAATATCCTCCGCCTGAAATTGAAATAACCCCGGAAGGCTCGTTTGTTTGCCCGGGAGGAGCCGTATTCAGATATTCGATTTCAATAACTTCATTGGAGCCACCGCCGAAATTTTGATATTGAAAATTTGCCGGACGATAACTCGAAGCACGACCAACAGGATAACTATAAGATGAATTATTGGTAATACGCCGACGCAGTGGTCCGTCAATATATCGGCTACTATTACTTCCCGAGACAGTTCCATATAACTCCAAAGTTCCAGCTGAATTCAAAGAACCTGTTTGCAGTTTTCCGTTTGCGGTAAACGTAATATCACCGGCCACAACCACTGTTCGACCTATAGCTACTTTTAATCCACTGGCATTAGCCATTTCAATATTGCCAAAAGTAATATTGGTATCAGGCATGGTTTCTTGCAGTCCAATACCATTGAAAACCAAAGTACTGGTTAAAGCCAGACTTAAAGTATCTGCATTAATCGCTTTGCCACCGGTAGCATAACGACCGGTACCAACAAGTTTTAATAATCCCGGATTAGCAACGGCTGACGGGTCTGTAGAAACAGCAAAGGTGGCTCCGCTGTTTACAACTATACTATCATTCGCAGATAAAGATGCTCCGCCGCCTACTAATAGAACACCATCAACAACATTAATCCAACTTCTGACTATTATAGCTGATGCTTGCACTTCAAGTGTGTCATTGGAGCCTGATTTGTTCACATGCAACCGATACACGGTTGCGCTTCCTGAAATAGTCTGACGAGTATTGCCATTGAAAACCAAAGTCCCGTTTTTATTGGTAGTATCATAAACGCCACCACCTATCAATCCTCCAACGAGCGATCCACCCACATACAGAGTATCACCGGCAATTCCTTGTTTCAATTCGCCATTCGTTAGTACGAATTTTTTTCCAATAAAACGGCGCCCTGATGAAACGGTTATATTACCTGAATTGTTAAGAACAAGACTGTCTACAACATGCGTAGAAATCCATTCCTTGCCTACCGTATGGGTATTAGTGCCATTATAAATTAATCCAGTTCCTGTGCCATAGCTGATTCCACCGGCTCCTCCTGTCAAAGATGGATCGCCCGATGTTCCGTCCACGGTTATATAGCCGTTATTTGGAACAGGATAAGTACTGTTAAACGTATAGGTTGCATTTGCATTGGGAGCAAATCGAATTTGAGATGGTGCATCAGAAGAACTGGTTGGCCATTCATTACCAACTGTAATTGAACCCCCGTCATAAACTAACCTGCCTGATGCACCATAGCGAAAAGTTGCCGAGCTCAATGACAAGCTTCCAACTGTTCTTGTAAAGGTACCGTTAACTTGAAACGATCTAGTTCCGCCAGAACCAGCGAACGTAAATGAACCTGAACTTTTATTTAAAGTAATGTTATTAAAAGTTTGGTCCGTATTAATTGTCACAGTTCGATTTCCACTTCCTGAAAAAATCAAAGTAGATGAATTTGTTGTTGCATCAAGGGTTCCACCATTCTTCGTAACATTTCCATTAAGTGTAATATTGCCAGTACCCAAAGTAAAATTTGAAGAAATTGTTAACGCACCACCAACAGTAATCCCAATTGATCCCGTCGATACAGTGCCAAAGGAATTGTTAATAGTGAGATTGTTGAAAGTAACCGTCCCTGCACTTATATCAATAAGTTGCGATTGGGTTGAACTGGTAAAAGTTGCACTTATTGCTATATTGTTCGGTGCACTTCCGGTTACTAATGATCCATCAAACGTGCCTGAATTTACAAAATCAGCATTCAAGTCAATAACATGAATAAAAAAGCCAGAATTCGCATCAGGATTAGTTATATTAACTGTTCCGTCGTTTATGAAATCAGCATTCAAAGTAACTGTATAAGGGCCATTATCGTCAAATCTTAATGTCCCACTACTTTGAACTTCAATTGAATCAACAGTCAGGTTTTGATCAACAGTAATAATATCACTGCCTTGAATGATAAAGGTACTATTACCGTCCGTTAGATCGCCAGCAGTAGGATTGCTACCACCACCACCCGGTGAACTATTCCAATTGGCTAATGTACTGAACGCATTGGTACCTTGAGAATACCAAGTAGCTTGTGCATTAGCTTGTGTTGAAGCTAATAATGACAAACCAAACAGTAATACAATTAATGATAGGGGTTTAGTAGTTGCAAAAGACCTACTTAACATGACACCTCCGCCATCTTTATCTGAAACATAAAAAATTTTTCCAATGTCGAATTAGTTAAAATCTAGTGTGTTGAAGCGTATTTAATGTTTACATGACTTATTCAATGTAAACAAGGGTCATCACGCCGACTATCCCCGTCATAACGTGATACTGTGCAAGGTATGGGTATCTTATACTTAGGGTTAAAGAGTATAAAGAATTAAGAAAAGCGATGCAAGTTTTTTTTTAAAAAAATTAAATGTAAGTTTATTATAAATAATATGATTTTAATCACGCCGGTTAATCCATATTGGATTGGAATACGAAAAAAAACCCAGATCCGTTAGCACTTCGCATCGCAGGTAGTTGTTAGATGTGGTATTATACAGATAAACTTCGTTGCAGTCATAGATTTTATTATAGTTATATTCTTTTAAAAGATTTTCTTTTCCGTGAACCTCCCCTGTAAACAATTTAATTGACCTGATTGGACCATACTCCTGGTTTGACACTGCCCTTATTGATATAGTTAAGAACGGACCAAGCACTGTTCCCCCGGTAATGGCTGAATTATATTCACTTTTAACACTCCAGTCGATCAGTGGACCGGTAGTGATCTGTGACCGCCCCTCCCGCAAAGCTTTCAGAATATTGAAATGACTACATTCTTCTTCGAGAAAAACGGCCGTTTTAGCAAAACCGAACCGTTGATGATGGTCTCGTTCTTCCAGACGGAACATGGGTATCCTGACTTGCCGATAACGATTGAAATTGCCATGCGCATCATTGCCGGCACAGATGAAAAGTTTTTCGCCTTTGAGGAGAAGACGGATCCATTGGCGCAGGCCGTCGGCAAAGGCTTCATTATCGATGCCGTTAAGTATCTGAAGGCCGTGCACACCGTCGGTACGCACATCGTCATCGGTCCAGCGGCCACGGCGAATGAAAAATTTTTCCAGCCATGAGGCTCGGTCCTGCGGATGCGCGGCAATAATCACCGCTTCCGGTGCGCGCCGCGCCAGATCGGCGACGGACAATTCCGCGTCCGTATAAAACCATTTTTCCGCACTATCCCCGGAACCCGGCAGAAATTGCGGATGCCCAAGCACGAGCGCATGAATATTTCGGCCGGCCATATTTGCGCAGGATACTTCTTCACCCGGGATGATTATGCATTCTTTGTGGCGGGTATTCCATTCCTGGATTTCTTTTTGCTGAGCAAGCCATTTGGGCAATGCCGGATCGTTTTCTAAATAATTATCCGTGCAGTCGTCGAGGTCGTACGAATGATCCGTCGCCGCAAAAAACGACAAACCGATCGCTTCCGCCATTGCTCCTGCAGCATCCAGCGGAGCGCCAAATTCAACCTGATCGTCAGTGTATGATGAATGATAATGTACGTCGCCGACCTTCCAGCCTTTTATGGCAGGCAATTTTTCATCCGCACAAAACACCGTCAACGCGGAATGGCTGAGTCCTTCAAAATTATCATTATACGTTTTTTTTACAACGCCGTCGAGAGTGTACGTAATTTCGCAATCGACGCGCATGACGTGACCACGAAAAGCGTCCTCGACTGGAATAGTGACTACTTGATGCCACATTGGAACATTAACGGTTGTACTCAACGGAAATTCAAACGTTCGCTCGGATGCATGCCCTGAAAGTTTGACGAACAAACGTTTAAGCTCAATCGGATAACGATGGGCGTCTTTGATCATCACCAGCAGCGGCAGATCCAATCCGGGTTCAAGCCGGTACGGCGCATCCGCCAGAATTTCCGGTTCCCTTTTTTTATAACGGCTGAAAGGCAAGAACCGAAAAACATAATGCGTTTCCGGGTACAGGAGGAAAATTCCGGTAAGAGCCGACAGACTCTCAAGAAGATTCAGGTCTAGCATGTTTTGTATTCGTTGGTTAAAGCGGCCACAGAAATTCAGAACACATTGAGATAAATTTTAGAATCCAAATGTTTTGGTATCGTGTTCAGTGGCTAAATTCGTTGGGAAAGAATAAAGAATTGGAATTTAAAATGGAAGGAAATTTCAGGAAATATATTTTACCATGCGGACTTCGTTGCGGCTGCCGGGATGAATGTCAAACGATACTTCGTCCATCACTTTCTTGATCAATGCGATACCGAGACCGCCGCGGGCATGCTTCTGGAGACGCTGTTCGGGTGTTTCGAGTTTTCCTGGATCGAAACCTTTGCCGCGGTCGCTGATAATAATCGTCAGCTTGCTGCCGTTCGTTTCGACCATAATATCGATTTTTTTATTATTGTCGTATTGATAAGCGTGTTTGATTACGTTGGAACAGGCTTCATCCACGGCCAATTGGATTTCCCCTATCGTATCGTCGCTGAATCCGAATTGACGTGCGATCCCTTGAATAAACTCCCGGATAATGCCCAGATTATACGTGCGGCTGGGGATCTTCAGGGTAAATTTGTTGGTTTCATTTTTATTCACGGTCAAACCTCGTGCTAAGCTTCACCACAACGCCTCCTAATTCGTTCTGCTGCCATCGGAAAATTTCTGATGAGCCTGCGTCTCATCATTGACAATATCATAAATCGTCGGAAATCCGAGCAGGTCAAATACTTTGAAAACTTTCGGCGACATGGCGCACAATTTGATGTCACCGGCATTTTCGCGAACGGTTTCGATGAATCCCATAAATACGCCGAGTCCTGCGCTCGAGATGTAGCTCAAATCGCTGAAATTGACAATGATCTTAAACCGTTTTTCATCCATCAATTTCTGCAGCGCGGATTCGAATTGCGGGTACGTATGGGCGTCAAGATACCCTTTCAGAAAAAGGGTTGAAACGTCCGCCAGATCTTTGCGTACTACCTCAAATCCATTCATTGAAGCTTCCTACTTGGTTTAACAATGAAAAAATGAATTAGTTTTAACACACGAGTGTCAGAATGGTAATTCAATTTTTCATTTATTTCAAGGCAAAACATCGTCATTTCAATTCTGATTCCTCATCAAGACAAAACGTATTATACTTTCAACGATTTTTGAATCAACGTAGCCGTCGGCGTTTTGGGTTCGTTTTCCTTATTAACGTTATGCACTTTCAATACTACACAAGTCAGATCGTCGTGCACTTTGGCATTACCGACAAACGTACGCACGTCATTGACTATCGATTCCTTAATGAATTCAGCCGCATGTTCGCGTACACGCTCCACGGACTCACACAAACGATCTTCCCCGAATTCATCGCCATGGATGTTACGCGCTTCGATGAGCCCGTCGGAATACAACACAAAAATATCGTCATGCCGTACTTTGACTTTTACATCTTCAATGGTTTCTTTGAAAATTCGGCCGTTATCCAGACCGAGACCGATACCGCTCGGCTGCAGGAAATGGTGTTCATTCGAATTGACATGCAGAAGTGGACAATGCCCAGCCCGTGCAAAATGCAATTCGCCTGTATGCACGTTGAAATCGGCGTAAATGAGCGTGATAAACGATTTCCGGTCCATGCTGCAGTACAGTACATCGTTCACGGCAATCAGCAATTCTTTCGGCGAAGGATAATGCCCGGCAAGCGATTGGATAATCCCTTTGATTTCGGCCATATAAAATGCCGCCGAAGTACCTTTGCCGGAAACGTCCGCCACAACAATCCCTGTTCGCGTATCCGGCAGCAAGACAAAGTCATAATAATCGCCTCCGACTTCGCTGGCCGGTAACGTTGTCGCCCCAATGTCCAACATTACGGTTTTTTCTGAATTGTGGATACGCGGAATTTCCTGCGGTATCAAACGCATTTGTACTTCATGTGCAATACGGAGTTCCTGGGCCAACCGCTCTTTTTCCAAAGACTCTTTGAGGAGGCGCGTATTCTCGATAGCCATCGACGTTTGATTCGCAAAGGCCGAAATGATCGCCGCGTCATCCTGATCGAAACCGAATTGGACCGATTTCACCGCGTAAATAATCCCGATCACTTCATCGTAAGAAATAATCGGAACGGCGATGAGCGATTCGATCGGCGAACGTTTGAGATCTTTCGTCCGTTTGTCCCGTTTGACCTGATTGACCAAGACCGGCTTTTTATCGTGCAAAATGGACTCGACCGGTTGCGCCATATACGACAGATAATCCTGATCGTTGGACGGAATCATGGCTGACGTTTTATCTTTGTGCAGATATTTTTTGAAACTGAGTTCAAGAAAATGTACGGTAAATCCTTCGCGCGCTTTGAGTGCAACAAAATCAAATTGATACCGTGCAGTAGGATTCTTGACGTTGGCCATCTCAAGCCAGCACCCGTTGGCGCTGGTCGCATCGCAAACCAGTTCCGTCACCGTCGTAACGATTTTATCGAAATCAAACAGCGAATTGATCGTGCGGCTGAGGTTATAAAACGAATTGATTTCGCGTACTTTTTTATCATAAATCGCCGCCGTCGGCAGATGCAGCAAGGCATTGATCGTCGTGATCAGGCTGTAGAGGAAAATAAAAATCGTCATCAAAAATAAAAACGAACCGGCCATAAGACTATACGAATTGACCATATCGGCGAAGGTTACGCCCGCTCCGACTTCCGCGGCCAGCAAGCCCGCCCCGACCATGGTAAATAAAATGCCACCGAGAAACGTGAGAAATTTCTGCCGCCGGTTCAACACCGTGATCCAGCCTACTCTGAATACATTGATCGTCATGAAAACGGTCGTCACTACAAGCAGCATCGACGTCATCAGGTGATTGGAAGCAAGATCATATTTAAGCGGTTTTCCTGCCATCGCCGAAGACAACATCGTCAGCGCACCAAAGAACAAAAATATATAGAAATTCGTCGGCGTATTTTTTTTGCGGCGGTAAAAAATAAGCGATCGCAGAATAGCCAGACAGACGCACAGACAGGCCAGTGCGACCATACCGATAATATTCGCCACCATCACGGCCGCCCAGGAATTCGGCTTCATCACAAACCCACCCGCATACCGCGGCGTAATGAATTCGGGTTGTACTGCGGCCACGCAGGCATAACCGACCACATAAATCAAAATGACCAGCAGCAAACTCAACCGTAGTTTTTGCGTGATGCTGATGTCTTCGAATTTCGATGTTTTAAACGAGGTATATAATATGAGAGAAAGGACGCTTATGTTGAGCAGTTCGTTCAGCATTACGCCCCAGCCGAAACGCAACTTGGCGTAGTACAAAAACGAATTGAGCGCCAACCCGGAAGCAAAAAGCAGGAGGACGAAAAAAATCAGAAGTTTGTCTTTGATGACCGGTTTTTCCATTATTCCTTTTCCGGAAATTGTGCCGCGTTCTCTTACGGGTAAATAAACGATAAGTTTCTGATTATATCATGGTTCAAAGCCATTTTACGGAAAAACTATTTTGCATTCAAGTGCAGAGGCGTTACAATTACTATCAAACAGTCTGTGCATCCTTCGTTCTGAAAAGCGGTTGGCCGCATGTACCGCATAATTCAAGATGTTCCAGCTTTTTGAGATATTCCATCACGCATGTGACCACCATGGCATGACTCCACGTGAGCGGGGAAACGGACAACGGTTCATTGGTATACGGATGCACCTGCTCGGCCAGAATGCCTGATTTTAAAGAGCGTGACGCTGCCCATTCCAGTGTCGGCAATGCTTCGCGAAGTTCGGTTTTATTGCGCGCTTTCATAATCTGGTATTGAGCCCACCATAACGTACAAATAAACCACGGATTGCCGGGTACATTTTTAATATCCTGGCTCACCTGGTGGTAGTAATCGTTTTCATATCGCGCAATACCGCCGACCGCCGTTTTACACCACAAACTATCGTAAATCGCTTTCATGGTATTGACCACTTTTTCATCGTGAGGATCGTACACGCCAAGCGCAAAAACGGCGTACAGGCTTGCATCCATGGTCCAGTCAGTCTCGAAAGTACCGTCCGTTTTTTGATTGATCATACGCACAAACCGTTTTTTTTCTTGCGAATATAAATGCGTATCCATAGCCGTTTTCATCGTATCCGCCACGTCGCGGTATTTCATCGCTTTTTCAGTTTCACCGAACGCTTCTGCAAATTGGGCCGCGGCCCGTAAACCTGCAATAACGGCGGCTGTCGTAAATGTGAGTATGCCGTGCCGCTCTTCCCACAAATCATACGACGGATGCGGTAAACCGGTTTTTTCGTTACGGAAATGACACATAAAATCGGCAGTACGAATCACGAGCGGCCCGTACAACGGACGGATAAATTCCAGATCGTGGTATTTTTGAAAGTGATGCCATAACGCCCATACGACCAAAGCCGTTTCATCTTCCTGGATCGGTAATTGCGTTCGACCGTCCTTGACCCATGGATGCCACGAACTCGCGACCGTACCATTGGGATTGTATTTATGCAGAAAATAACCGTTGGTCTTGATCACGCGCGCACAGAAATCGAAAAATTTACGCGTCACGGATGAGTATCCGGCCATATCCATCGCGTACGCCACAAATGCACCATCGCGCGGCCACATATAACTATAGGTATCACGACCGGTCGCCGTAATATCGGAATCATTCGCCGCAATGATCGCGCCTTCATTGTCAATTTGCGTTCGCACGGTCAGCAAACTGCGCTTATAAAGCGTCACAATCGATTCGGGTAATTCGTCAAAATTCGTTTGTTCTTTTTTGATCCACAACCGCCAGTAATCGATAATCCGTTTCAACACGCGGTCCGGATTATATTGCCGAACGAACGAATTATGATTGGCCACTTCGCCGTACGTCTTACCGACAATAATCCAATAATAAAAATCATCGGACGCTTTCGGCGGTATGGTTTTTAAATGCATGGCGATCGTCGAATCGACGGAGCCTTGCGCGATCGGATGCATTTCCAAAATACCGTCTTCCGCGTCACGCCAAGTCCCTTCAAGTCCGCCGCCTTTTTTGCCGTTGGCAAAATGATCAACGCCGAAATGATCGTCGTTATAAAAATTGATCAAAAAATAACGGTCGCTTTTATAATGCATGACGCATCCGATTTTGGGATCGAACAGCGCCGTGTCGCCGACGTCGGATTCGGCAATATTGAAACTATGATGAAAAAATACGCGCACTTCACGCGGCCGGTCGGTGAGATTGTGCACGGTAATTTTCCGGAGATAAATATTTTCGTAAAAGTCTACGGCATCATTGCAGACGAGTTGTAATCCCAAACGCTGATTCGTCAGCACAACTTCCGTGACCATCGTATCATCCAGGTAGTGCAGATCGCGCTCCCAATCCTCGTGCATCCACGCGAATTGACCGTCGACCCAGACGCCGAACTTGCATTCGTTGCCGAGTACATGATTTTCTTTGCCGACATATGGAAAGTACAGATCGCGGATGTAGTAATTTTTATCAAACCCGATCAATAACGTTCCATTGCCTACGGGAATGTCACGCGGCATAATGACTCCTTATTGGAAGAATATGTACATTACTCCGAATTATTTCGCAAACATACTGTAGGCGACTGCGCCGAGCCCGATTATCCAGCATACCACTGCTCCGACCATCAGTCCTTTGATTGCGCTCTCAGTTGACCTGGCCAATTCCTCTTCCGATTTGAGCGTGATGAGAAACGGTTTGCCTTTTTCTGATGGCGTTTGAATAGTCAGTGTCCCCGTACTGTCGCTGGCTTCTCCTAAAATATAAACATTACGATCGATAGGCAGAATTCGCTCGGTAAATTGATACCCCAAAACTCTGCGATCCCCCCGTCCGGCGCTGGCCGTAAAAGAAAAACCGCCGATGGTGATCGTACCGCTGGTGCGCGCTTCGTATTGGCTCAACACTTGCACCGGATCGATATCGGCGCTGTTGGGATTGATCAAAATACGCCCGGTACCATCATCGACATAAAACGGAATCCGCTGGGAATTGCTCGCTACGACGGTCGAACCGGTACGCGTGCGGCGTTGCTGGCGGCCCTGAGCGTCGTTTTCATAATATGTTTCTTCGTAACGCTCTTCCACTTTCATGTCGTAATACACGCAGGTCTGTTTGGATAATTCTCCCGTGATCGGACGTTCACAGCGAATGACGCCTTTGACTTCGGCTTGTTGTTTGAATCCGCCCGTCGTTCCAAGCTCATCCTTCACCGACTGGCTTAATTCCGTCAAATCTTTTGCCGTCGAAGTCTGGGTCGATTTGATTTCAAGTAATTTATCCTGCTGTTTCCGGCGAAGTATGATCAATACTACGCCAATAATGAAAACAACGATGCCGATGATGATACCCGCCATAACGTCTCTCCTCCGTTAAGAATGTTACGATGAAACGATTACATCCACCATTGTTCGATCATCCGATTGACCGCCGAATGGAGTCCGCCGTAAACCAGCAATGTCATTACGGTCTTAAGCAATCCGGCGAGAAAAATCAACCAGAATCCTGTTTGACGGTATTTTGGCGTCAACGCCATAAAAATACCGATTTCTTTCAATCCGGGTCCGGGTAAAGCACCGCAAAGAAAAATTCCAAAATGGCCTGAATTTTTCACGAGTCTTTTGAATCGCGAGTCATGCGTTTTGACGGCTGCCGCTTCTTCCGGCGCTTCTTTTTTAACAAAAAATGGCTGAATTTTGATAAACCAGCGGCGGTGCTTGATCCGTTCAAGAACAGCGTGAATCCACGGAATTTTGGCTAATCCGCGAAATGAATTACGGAATATAAAAAACAAACAATACAGCCAAATTAAATCAATGACGGAAACAACTATAAACGTCGCGACAGCAGCCGATGACCAATGATCGAAATGTTGCTGCAGTAACGTGTACCAAAGCACTACAGCCGTTTCGTGTTGTGCGATCGTAACAATGACCAGCGATAAAATCGCATACCAAGTCAGTTCATGCACCGATGACCGTCCGCTTTCTCAACAAAAATATTGGTTTCCATCCGTGTTTCCGTTATTTTATCGCCGGAAAAATTACTTTAAATTCATTCAAAAACCAACATAAAAAAATCGTATAATGGTACTCCTTGTATTGTTCACTCTGGCCATTCAAAATCAGGATGCTGACGAAACACGGCTTTTTGGCGAATGGCAATGGATCAGCGTGTCCGGTGGTTTGTTGGGCGTTACCAAAACTGCTGAAGAAACGGGCATACGCCGTCGGATCGTATTTTCCAAAGATCATGTGGTATCGTTTTATACCTCGACCGCTTCGGGTGATTCGCTGACATTCCGGAATACCTTTTTTACTCAAACTGAAAAAACGTTTCTTTCGTCTCAAACAATGCCTGTATTGCAAATCCTGGGTATGAATAAAAAACAAATCATCGAATGGAGCGGCCGCGACACACTGAGATTACGAGAAAATAATCCCGACGGCCGTCTGAACTGCTACGTCAGGATAAAAAACAATTGAAAGCCCGCCTGTATTGATTTTAACCTTCAATTCGATTACTTTAAAGCCGTTTTCACGATTTGACATTTCCCGATCTTTCGGGATTTTTTTTGTAATAATTTCTTGAAAGTAGTGTCCTTGTCCGACCCCAAAGAAAAATCATTTTTCGAGAACATTGAAATTCCTTCGAATGCCATTGCTACCGAACCGTCGGCCGCACCGGGCGTCAAAAAACACGAGCGTTTCGAATGGCTTGAAATTCCCCAACCTAAAAGCTTTACCAAACGATTTAAGACCGCCGCCAAAGCCATCACGTCCAAACGTTGCCCGCGCTGCGGCTGGCTCGACCAAACGACGGTAACCGAATGTTTCCGCTGCGGCTATGACTTTGAAACCAATTCCATGCACCTGGATTTTTTCAAACAGGAAGGCATTGAATTGCCGCCCATCGAGATCAAAGTGGATATGTCGTTTCAAAAAGTGTTGAATCAAAAACAATACGACACACTTCAAGAATATCAACTGCGTCTCGAAGCGGAAAAATTGAACCTCATTTCAGGTTTCGACCGGTTGATATCCGTCGGCGACGCTAACATTGCCCATTACGATTACCAGATCAATACCGCTCTTGAGGCTCTCCGCCGTATGCGCGGGCAAGTTCTGCTCGCCGATGAAGTCGGGCTCGGCAAGACGATCGAAGCCGGTTTGATCACCAAAGAACTCATTGAACGTAATCTGGCAAAAAACATTTTAATCCTAACGCCTGCTTCGCTCGTCGGACAATGGCAGGACGAAATGCTGGTCAAATTCGGCGAACATTTTACAGCACCGGAAAAGGAAGAAGACTGGCGCTCCTCAAAAATCATTGCATCCATCGATCTTGCCAAACGCAAAGAAGCTGCGAATATTATATTGTCGCGCGAATTTGATCTTCTCATCGTCGATGAGGCGCACCGGCTGAAACACCGCGGTACGATCGGATTCAAATTCGTCAACCAGATCAAGAAAAAATATGTGCTGCTTCTGACGGCAACTCCGGTGCACAATGATTTGACCGAACTTTACAGCCTCATTACAATTCTCAAGCCGGGGCTTTTCGGAACGATCCGTTCTTTCAAACGAAAATTCATGGCGAAAGAAGATCCGCGTTTGCCGAACAATGAAGATCAGTTGAAACATCTGCTGCAGGAAGTGATGATCCGGAATCGGCGCGATAAAGTCGGTATCAATTTACCTCCGCGCAAAGCCGCGATTTATCATCTCGATTTATCGGAAACAGAACGAGAACTGTACCGCGAGGTAACGAATTACGTTCGGGAAGAATTCCGACGTGATACCGACTTTGAAACGCACATCTTATCGCTCATTACGTTACAACGCGAACTCTGCAGCAGCCCGCAATCGACACGGCATACGCTGCAAAATTTCCTGAAACGTAATTATCCTCAAAAAACGAAAGATAAACTTGAATACTTCATTCGCCTGTGCGATGCGATCCCGCTCAGCCGTAAAAGCGCCGCCACTATCGAATTACTCAAGAAGTTTCCTTCGAAGACGATCATTTTCGTCGAGTTCATCGATACGATGCGACATTTGAAGATGGAACTGGAGCGTGAAGGATTGTCCGTCGAATTATTCTACGGCGGGCTTTCCGGAACACAAGCCCGCAAAGACGCTATTGAAAAATTCCGTCACTCCAAAGATGTACTGATCAGTACGCAGGCCGGAGGCGAAGGCCTGAACTTGCAGTTTTGCAACCAGATTATCAATTATGACTTACCGTGGAATCCGATGCGTGTTGAACAGCGTATCGGGCGCGTACACCGGCTCGGCCAGGAAAAAGAAGTTTTCGTGTTCAATCTCTCCGTCACAGACACGATCGAGGCGCGTATTTTAGAATTATTATCCAATAAAATCCGGATGTTTGAGCTTGTGATCGGCGAACTTGATATCATTCTCGGTGACGTCGAAACGGATCGAACATTTGAACAAAAACTGATCGATATTTTTCTTCGTTCAAGCGACGACGACGATCTCAACAGGAAGTTTGAACATTTCGGTTCTGAATTGCAGCACGCCCGCAAGCATTACGATAAAATCAAAGAAAATCAGGAAATTTTGTCCGATATTGTCGACGTCTGAACTTTACCCAAGGAGTTAACCGCGAACCTCTTTACGATGTATTTTTTCGATCACTAAAAGCGAGGTCCAACAATGTCGACTAAAAAAATCATCTGGGCGGATGATGAAATCGAACTGCTCAAGCCGCACATTTTATTTTTACAACAACGCGGTTATGATGTAACGCCCGTTACGAACGGCGAGGACGCGGTGACCCATATTCACAGCGGCAAATACGACCTGGTATTACTCGATGAAATGATGTCGGGTAAAGACGGACTTACGACGCTCGAAGAAATTAAAGAATTGCATCCGGCACTGCCCGTCATTATGATCACCAAAAGCGAAGAAGAAAAGCTGATGGATGATGCGATCGGGCGAAAAATTGATTTTTATCTTACCAAGCCTGTCAATCCCAGCCAAATCCTGATGGCGTGCAAACAAATTCTTGAATCACGCCACATTACGGGTCAAAAAATTTCGAAAGATTACATTCAGGAATTCAATAAAATTTCCATGCAACTCATGGAGCCATTGTCATTCAAGGACTGGTACGATATCCATTTGTCGTTGTCACAATGGGAACTTGAATTGGATGAGTTTGCTGATCTCGGCTTACGCCAGACTCTGGAAAATCAGAAACAGGCTTGCAATGTCGAATTCGGTAAGTTCGTCGAACGTAATTATCAAACATGGCTCAACGACCGTTCAGGTGCGTCACCGGAATTATCCATTGATATTGTCAGGAAGCACGTCTTCCCGAAAATTGCCGCCAAAAAACGTGTCGTGTTTTTGGTCATCGATTGCTTACGCCTCGATCAATGGCTTGGATTTGAGCCGATGCTGTATCCGTATTTCAAAATTAACAAAGATTATTACTACTCGATCCTTCCCACCGCTACTCCCTATTCACGCAATGCGATTTTCAGCGGCATGTTTCCGATCGACATCGAACGAAAATTTCCTGAAATCTGGACAAAAGGCGAAGAAGACGATTCCAGCCGCAACCGTTTTGAAAAAGAGCTTTTGGAATATCAGCTCAAAGCCAATCACGTACCGCTCGAAACAGAATTGAAATTCGTTAAAATTCTCAACATGGATGCCGCTAAAAATCTTGAAAGCAATATTGTCAGTTACGTCGAATCGTCCGAAGTGACCGCCATTGTTTTAAATTTCTTAGACATCCTTGCACATTCGCGCAGCGATTCTACGGTCATTAAAGAAATCGCGCCCAACGAATCGGCTTATCGTTCGCTTAGTAACGCATGGTTCAACCACTCACCGATGTTTGAGATCCTCAAACGCCTTTCGAAATTAGATTGCACCATTATTGTCACTTCTGATCACGGAAGCATTCGCAGTTTACACGCAACACAGGTCATCGGTGATAAAGAAACGTCAACCAGCTTACGATACAAATACGGAAAAAATATCAAAGCGAATCCGAAGCACGCCGTCTTTGTTAAAAATCCTGCCGATTACAAATTACCGGCCCGCGGCGTGAACATGCATTACATCATCGCCAAAGAAGATTATTATTTCATTTACCCTACGAATTACCATTATTATCAAAACTATTATAAAGACAGTTTCCAGCACGGCGGCATCTCTCTTGAAGAAATGATCATGCCGGTGATCGAATTGGAAGGAAAGAAATAAAAAACGTATGGCACACGGAAAACACTGATAAGACGGATTAACACCGATTAAAAAAGTGAAAGAACTATTACATAAGGAATTAACTGACAAAATCTTAAAGGGCTTTTATAAAGTATACGGAACTTTAGGCTTCGGCTTTCTTGAAAAGGTTTATGAAAATGCGCTTTATCTCGAATTGGCGGATAATGATTTAAAAATCGAGAAACAAAAGCCGATCAAAGTAACGTATGCCGGTCAACATGTTGGCGAATATTTTGCCGATCTTATTGTCAATGATAGAGTGATACTCGAGCTCAAAGCTTCTGAAGTTTTAGTGAGAGAGCATGAGCTACAACTGCTCAACTATTTAAAAGCAACAGAAATTGAAGTTGGTCTTTTATTAAATTTTGGAAAGAAGCCAGAATTTCGCCGTAAAATATTTACAAATGATAAAAAGAAAAATGTACACGGATAACACTGATCAGTTCGACTTTCAGTGATAAAAATTGAAATCTGTGTTTTTCAGTTTCATCAGTGTTGTCAGTGTTCTATTTAAAACTGAGGAATTGCTATGAAAACTATTCGAGCGCCGAGAGGCTCGCAATTATCCTGTAAAAGCTGGCTGCAGGAAGCAGCCATGCGTATGTTGATGAATAATCTTGATCCGGACGTGGCCGAAAAACCGGAAGAATTAGTCGTGTACGGCGGTTCCGGCAAAGCCGCACGCAACTGGGATTGTTTTGACGCTATTGTCCGGAGTTTACAGCAGCTTGAAAATGACGAAACGCTGCTGGTTCAATCCGGAAAACCGGTTGCCGTTTTCAAAACACATCCGGATGCCCCACGCGTAATACTGGCCAATTCGAATATCGTTCCACACTGGGCGTCATGGGAAAATTTCCGCGAGTATGAACGGATGGGATTGACCATGTACGGGCAGATGACGGCCGGCAGTTGGATCTATATCGGCACGCAGGGAATTTTGCAAGGCACGTACGAAACATTCGCCGCATGTGCGAGAAAACATTTTGGTGGTTCTCTGAAGGGCACGATCACACTGACAGCCGGCCTCGGCGGCATGGGCGGCGCTCAGCCTTTATCGGTCACAATGAACGATGGCGTGGGTATTTTTGTGGAGGTCGATGCACATCGAATTCAACGCCGTCTCGATACGGGTTATTGCGATGTGATGGTAAAATCGCTGGATGAAGCGTGGAAATTAGCTCAAGAATTTAAACAAAAGAAAGAACCCCGATCGATTGCATTGCTCGGCAATGCAGCTGAAATTTTGCCTGAAATGCTTAAACGCAACATGATGCCTGACATCGTCACTGATCAGACGTCCGCTCATGATGCTTTAAACGGTTACGTTCCTGCAGGAATGAAAATCGACGAATTGGCTGATTACCGGAAAAATCATTCTGAAGAATATATCCGCCGGGCGATGGATTCAATGGCTGTGCACGTGCAGGCGATGCTCGATTTTCAGAAAAAAGGTTCCATTGTTTTTGATTACGGCAACAACATTCGCGCGCAAGCGTTGAAGCAAGGCGTCAAAAATGCTTTCGATTTTCCGGGATTTGTTCCGGCCTACATCCGTCCGTTATTTTGCGAAGGACAAGGTCCGTTTCGCTGGGCTGCGTTGTCGGGCGATCCGGATGACATTCGCGCAACGGATGAAGCGATCTTAAAAGCATTTCCTGAAAAAGAATCGCTTCGCCGCTGGTTGAAAAAAGCACAGGAGAAGGTACACTTCCAGGGTTTACCGTCGCGTATCTGCTGGCTAGGTTATGGCGAACGCGATAAAGCCGGGCAAATTTTCAACGATCTTGTTAAATCCGGAAAAGTCAAAGCGCCCATCGTCATCGGACGTGATCACCTCGACTGCGGCTCCGTTGCCTCGCCGAATCGTGAAACCGAAGCGATGAAAGACGGCAGCGACGCCATCGCCGACTGGCCATTATTGAATTTTGCCATCAACGCCGTGAACGGCGCAACGTGGGTATCGCTGCATCACGGCGGCGGAGTGGGAATTGGCTATTCTTTGCATGCAGGAATGGTAATCGTCGCTGACGGAACCGATGCGGCAGCAAAGCGGCTTCAGCGTGTACTGACGACCGATCCGGGCATGGGCGTAGTTCGGCATGTGGATGCCGGCTATGGCGAAGCTATTAAAGTCGCCAATGAAAAAAATGTGAAAATCCCTATGATGAAATAGTTATAAAAGAAAAGTGCGGATCAAGCCTATAAGTTCAAGCTTATGGGCTTTTTATTTTTCTTGCTCCCCTTCTGCTACATTTCCTAAAGCTTCAAAATATTTTTTGATCAATTCTTCGTAGTCTTTGGAGTATCCCTCACGTAAAATTTTTAATAAATCCTGACGCAATTTGGCCTTACGGTCAGTCAGGTTTGATGGCAATTCATTCGGGCTTTTGGTGCGGTAATCTTTTCCGGTTTCCCCTTTTCGTTTCTCACTGAAATCTTTTTCCTGAGTGGAACGCGTAGCATCGAGCATGCGCTGTAAAATTTTCTGCTGGCGTTCAATTGTTTTACGGTCAACTTTTTGTTGCGCCATGTCTTTGATGACTTCGTCCATTTCTTTGGCCATGTTGCCGAGTTTATTTTTCAGGTCTTGCTGGCCTTCCAATTGACCTTGCATGTTTTCCAGCGATTCCTTCAACGCTTGTTGTTCCGCCATCATGCGACCCAATTGCGCCTGTTGTTCCATAGACAGCTGACCGCCATTTTGCTGGCCAAACGGAATAGTTTGATCGTTCAATTGCCCTTGCTGGCCGGCCATGTTTTGTAATTCTTCCATCAATTGTTGCATTCCTGTTCCCGACTGGCCGTTTTGCATTTTGTCCATACTTTGGAGCAGCATTTTAACTGCTTCATTAACTGAACCCATGGCCTGATTTTGTTTGCCTAGTGCACGAACCGTATTACGTTCCTCCAATTCTTTTACGGCGTCGTTCATATCGTTGAGAGCACTGGCCACAAGTTTACCCAATGCCGTCGTGACAAAAAAGGTATTGTTGGAAAGGTCGATCAAATTTTCCGTCACGCGCCCCATATTGGTACGAACATCGGCCTGGCGCTGTGTCATTTGCGAATACCGGGGACTGAAACTCATCAGCGAACGCGCATCATCCATAACCGATTCCTGCTCTTTGGAAGTTTCCAACATGTCGAAAATAATTTTCCGCATAGCATTCATGATCTGGCTGTCTTGCTGCTCACGGTACTCTTGTTGCGCTTTGCTCAATTGCTGGGCGAGCGAATCGAGATCTTTGCTGACCTGCTGTTGATTTTCTTTTTGCGGTTGTTGATTCTGTTGATCCTGGGCAATCGCTTGTTTGGACTGATCCATTTTTTTCTGGGTTGAACCGTTTTTCATCTGATCGACGGCTTTTTCCAATTCTTGTGTTTTGAAATTCTTATCGATTTTTCCGACCAGATCTTTGAGC
>JAIBAF010000059.1 GCA_019695335.1 bacterium | reverse complement strand
ACGAAATTGCGTGCCGCCGGAACGGCTCCCGGATCATTTGAATCCACCTTCGGCATGAAGATCGATGAGTTCTCCGAAAAATGGGCGATGTATCAGCGCAAAATCTATTATCCCGATATTGCCAATATGGTTTCCGTCAAAGAAATAGGTAAACAATTGACGCGCCATGACCGTGACGGTAATTTTTACAATTATACGCCGACATTGTCGCCGCTCGGCGATAAAATTGCATACCTTACCGATAAATCAGGCTATGCCGACATCGATTTGATTTCGGCGATCGACGGAAGGTTTATCAAAAAACTGGTTTCGGGCGAAAAAAATCCAAGTCTTGAAGAATTACACTGGCTGAGCCCCGGTATGGGTTGGAGTCCGGACGGGAAGAAACTTGTATTTTCTGCCAAAGCCAGCGACAAAGATGCGTTGACCATTTTAGAAGTTGAAACAGGAAAAATCAGCAGTTATAAATGGGATGATTTGGAAGGCGTCTTCGGCGGCTCATGGAGTCCGGACAGCAAACGGATTGTCTTTAATGGTATGTATCACGGACAGAGCGATATTTATGTTTTTGATCTTGAGGAAAAAGAAAAGACCAAACTGACCGATGATCTTTTCAGCGACACGCGGGCTGTTTTTAGTCGAGATGGAACCAAGATCGCTTTCGTTTCCGATCGGCGCGATTACATTAGCAAACAGGCAGAAAACTTCAAAATGAGCGATTTTGATTACCGCCAGACAGACATTTACATCATGAACGGCGACGGTACTGACATGGAACGCATTACGACCGACGAAATGAACGATACTTGGCCGGAATGGGGTCCGGATAATACAAAACTGTTATTTACATCCGATCGTAATGGCGTCAACAACTTGTATGTTGCCGATTTGGTGAACAAGAAAAATTATGCGATTACCAATACGTTGAGTGGAATTTTTCAGCCGTCTTTGAGCAAAGACGGAAAAATTGTGGCGTTTACGGGATTTAACAAAAGCGGATTCGATCTTTTTACACTGAAAAACCCTTTTGAAATTCCTGCGGTTGATTTACCGATCACGATTTCAATGAAGAAATTTCGTAAAGACAACGATTTGCCGCAGACATTGAGTGATGAATTAGGACTCGGCAAATCTAAAATTATCAAAAAAGATTCGGAAGAAGTCACAAGTGTATTTTTTGGAGGCGATAGCGTTTCTTATATAGATTCAGCCGGCGTGAAGGTTACTCAACAGGATGTGTCTTATCGGAGTTATGTTTTTGCTGGCAATGAAGGAATCAGTAAAGATTCGGAGGATTACACTCCGGTCGTACTCCCTGAAAAAATCTACAAAGACGACAGCGGCGACTATAAAGTTCGAAAGTATCGGATCAAGTTTTCTCCTGATCTTGTGTTTGGCACAGCAGGTTTTAATACATTCTACGGATTCCAGGGGACGACTCAACTTGCATTCAGTGATATGTTAGGCGATCACCGGCTGATTTTCGGAACCAATTTATTCTTCGACCTCAAAAACAGCAGTTTTTCCGGCGCGTATTATAATTTTTCTCGACGAACGGATTACGGTATTAGCGCGTTCCACACAGCCTATTCTTTTGCGACGGACTTCGTCAATGAGTTTGTCGATCCGCCGGATCCGAATTCATCCGATGGTTACGCCGATAGCTTTATTCGCTACCGGTATTATGGCGCATCCCTGTTTGCATCAAGGCCGCTCAATAAATTTAACCGATTTGATCTCGGAGTGACGCAATTTACTTTAGCCCGGGAAACTTCAGTGGCCAACGATTTGGGTATTAATAAAAAAGATATTCCGGGTCTTGGCGCTACGCGGCATTCTAATAATACAATTATAACAGCCGCGTTTACGACGGACAATTCATTGAATACTTATTTCGGTCCATTTGACGGGCAGCGTGCACAATTGTCAGTTACGACGAGCCCGGGTTATGGAGAAAACGGACTCCGTTTTACGACAGTTGCTTTGGATATGCGTAAATATTTTTGGTTCCAAAAATATTATGCATTTGCTTTGAGGGCGAGTGGTGGCGCGACCTATGGACGGAACCCACAACGTTTCTTCGTCGGCGGATTGGATAATTGGATTGCACCGCGTTTTACCAACGGCGACATTGTCGTAAATACGTTTGAAGATTTTCTTGCGACCTTTGTTTCGCCGGTTCGCGGCAGTGATTATTATGAATTGCAAGGTACACGCTACGTCGTAACGAATTTTGAATTCCGATTTCCGTTCGTACATTTTCTACAATTGGGATTTCCGCTACCGTTGTTTTTGCAGCAAATTCGCGGCGTAACGTTTCTTGATGTCGGCGCGGCGTGGGGTAGCAATTACGGATATCGTGATCGCTTCGGCAATATTCAGGAAAATGCCAAAAAATTCAATTGGTACACGCCCAAGTTAGCCGATGGAACTAAATATTTTCAGGATATTCGTGCAGGATATGGATTTGGTTTACGCGCATTCGTAGGTTTCTTTATTCTCCGGTATGACCTGGCTTGGAATATCAATAGTCCACGTTTTAATGCCGGTGATGTCAAACATTACTTTTCAATCGGATCAGATTTCTAATTCATAAGCTCTGAAAAATAAAAACCCTCGAAGATTTTTTCTCGAGGGTTTTTTATTTTAAATTTCAAAGCAAGTAATTATGTGGCTGTGCGGCAGCTTTCAAGGATCAAATTGATCGTAGAGGTTTTGATTGATCGTGGAAAGGCGTCGGTATCGGATTGAGTAAAAACAAATTCTCCGCGTTTCCAAACAGCAATAGTCTGTAAAACTTTTTCGTTCAGGTCTTCGCCTAATGTAGCGTGGATAATTTCGCCCTGATCGGCGACAATCGTTGCTTCAGGATAAAACTGACGCCGGATGGTCAACGTGCCGGTTTTTTTGTGAATATGGAGTAATTGAATGATTTCAACCAAACTGAGTTCAGACAAATCGCCTTGAATCGTATTGCCGGAAGCATCGATTTGAGCCAATTTATTGACGTGTTTTAACATATCATTAATTTTAGCCAGCAAGACATCCCTGTTGATTTCCGATTTAATGAGATATTGATCGGCGCCGGTGCGGAAGCCGCGTTTTAAAGTCACGTCGGCATCGATCGACGTCAAAAACATGAACGGTATCATCGGAAGACTACTTTGAGTACGGATTTGCTGGCACATAGTAATGCCGTCGATTTTTGGCATCATGACGTCGGAGATAACAAGATCGGGCTTGGCGGCTTCAAGCTTCTGCAATCCTTCTTCGCCGTTCGCGGCATGCGTCACTTCATAGCCTTCTTTTTCAAGATTGATCGTAATAAGTTTTGAAATATGTGGATTGTCATCGACAATCAAGATCAGTGGTTTTTTCATGATACAAGCAGAGTTTTTTGATCGGACAAGGTGTGTGCGTGCAGAAGGTAACGGAGGGACAAAGGAAATGCAAGCAAAAAAACATCTTTGATTTTCGGAATTTTATTAAGTAGCTTGCTTTAATCATAAATGATCGATCATCATGGCTCTTATCGACGGTTTTAACCGTAAAATAGACTATCTCAGACTTTCCGTAACCGACAGGTGTAATTTCCGCTGTGTTTATTGTATGCCTTCGGACGGTATGGAATTTGTACCCCGCGATGAATTACTTACGTTTGACGAAATCGAACGAATTGTCCGTGTTCTGGTTAACTTAGGGATTGAAAAAATACGCCTTACTGGAGGCGAGCCTACCGTACGTAAAGATATTGCCGAGCTCGTCCGGAGAATCGGACGTCTGCCGTTGCGTTCTTTTGCTATGACAACCAATGGCTATTTATTGTACGACATGGTGGAAGAATTCTGGAAGGCCGGTTTACAGCGCATCAATATCAGCCTAGACACCTTACAGCGTGAGAAATTTAAACAAATGGCTCGTTTCGATGGATTCGATCAGGTTTGGCAGGCCATTTGGAAATCACTTGCTGAAGGGTTGGATCCTGTGAAAATTAATATGGTAGCCATGCGCGGAATCAATGATGACGAGATTCTGGAATTTGTAGAATTAGCGCGGCAGGATCCGTTTCATATCCGTTTCATCGAATACATGCCGTCTTCCGGAGATTATGGCAATACATTCGATTCTGCATTTATTATTAAAACGGAAGAGCTGAAACAAATTGTACTTTCGAAATATGAATTGCAACCGGTTATGGATACAGTCAAAACCGGGCCGGCCAAAGTGTTTCAGATTCCGGGTTTTCGTGGCAAAATTGGATTCATCGATCCTTATTCCGATCATTTTTGTTCGTCGTGTAACCGCATCCGTCTTACGTCACTGGGGAAATTAAAATGGTGTTTGTTCTCGAACGACGGCCTTGACGTAAAACAATTTATTCGCGAAGGTAAAACCGATGCGGAATTGTCGGATTGGATTCGTGAAAAGATCGTGTCGGACAAACCCGAACGCCATCCGCCCGGCATTTCGGAGCTTATCCAGGTCAATACAGTATTTTCACAGGTTGGCGGTTAGATAATTTAACTGCAATGGATATGCGGCTAAAAGTTTTTGGATTAATGTTTATCTGCAGCTCTTTATGCGCTCAAAATAGCGATTCCGATTGGGAAATTATATACTCTTCGTATGCGGCGGCGGATGTCGGAAATTGCCACGATATTACGTATTCGATTAGCGAAATTCATATCTCAGCTTCCGGTATCAAGCAATACGGCATTTCATATAAAAAAATAAAGCTTTCTAATCCGCCGAAACCAAAATTGATCGGAACGATCTCACCCCAAAAGGAACCTGCAAAATCCGTGATCCGATTGATTCTTGAAAACGGATTTCATCATTATTCCAAATCAGGTAGTTATTCGTTTGATTCATATCTGATGGATGACTGCTCATCTTTTGATGAAAATATTGAAATCCGGAATGGCGAACTCAAAGCTTCGCTTAATTTTCAATCCGGATACCATCCTTTGCCCAACGATTCTGCTATGAAACTTTATCGGTTAGCCAAAATGGATACCTCTTGCAAAACTTATTCTTTCGATGATCGGTACGAGATTTCATTGAAGACCGAAGGTGAGAATTTTGTAGTAAAGCGTGAAGCTGATTCGATATTCATTTATCGAGACAATACGCGAATTCAATCGGTTTCGTGGGAGTACTGGCATTCTTTGCGAAGGTACATGAGTTATTTCAATCATAACAATGTTCTCGATTCCCTGGAATCTTACCAATCCAATGCATGCGAGCTGAAATTAACGATCAATGCTGCAACTAAAACTTATTATTTTTCGTCCGGTAAACCGCGTCCACAAAACTTTACTGATTTTTTATACTATCTGAAACAAGCAGGATTGCAGTCGATCAGTCGATGCGAATGATTGTTAATTTTTATTTTGCACCATCCTGGCACAAAAAAGCATCATAAAACCCGCTCCAACGCCGGCATACATGGCCCATAGGCTTAAAGTTACCAGAGAAATGCTGATCAAAATGATTAGCAATCCTCCGACCCAAAAAACGTCAGACTTGCGGCTTGGTCTGTGAATGCCGATCGGTTTAAGCTCGGCTATATCGTCAGTTAAAATAAATTTTAGTTTGTCAAAATCGTACGCTAATAGAATTCCGTTTAAGATCAGCAGGAAAAAATTAATATAAGGAGTTCCGCGCCATTCGAGCGAAACGGTTACCATAAAGATATTGAGTAAAAGAGGGAAAAGCATAATGGCTCCAAGCGTGGCGAAACGTTGTGTCAATAAAAGCCATCCCACAATAACCTGGCAATAAGCAATAAATCGTGCATAAAAACCAAGCCCATATGGCGCCAGTTTTTCCTCCAACCAAACCGGTCCGATGAATCCCGGAAAATGTTGAGTCAATTTGGCCATGCCGGCGGTAAAGAAGATCAATCCGAGGAATACACGGATCGAAAAGATTATCCATCGAATAAATTTTGCTGATTTCATCGTAGCGTGTGTGTAAATTGATCAATAAAATTTTGGCAATCTACGTCGGTTCGGTGCTGTTTGTTTCTTTACATGTTTTAATTTTATGACAAAAAAGATCCTGATCATCGGTGGCGGAATTAACGGAGCCGGCATGGCGCGTGATGCGGCGATGCGAGGGTTCGATGTTACTTTATTTGATAAAGGGGATTTTGGTTCCGGCACGAGTTGGACATCGAGTAAGCTGATTCACGGCGGATTAAGATATTTGGAACATTTTGAGTTTGGCCTTGTCCGTGAATCGCTTCGTGAGCGGGAGATACTCCTTCGCATCAGTCCGCATAATGTTCACTCCCTCGACCTGACAATTCCCGTGTATAAACATTCGCCGCATGCGTTGATGACATTACGCGCCGGATTAACAGCGTATGATGTATTATCCTACGACAAATCGCTGCCCAATCACGTTGTTTTAAATTCCAATGAATTAATTCAGAAATTTCCATTTATAAATCACAACGATCTGCTTGGCGGTTTGAGTTACAGTGATTGCCAATGTCCATTTCCGGAAAAATTGGTTTTGAATAATCTGCAGTCGTCCGTTCGGCATGGCGCAAAAATTTTAAATTATCATAAAGTCATAGAAATTCTTAAAGAGCGTGGCTGCGTGACCGGTTTGCGTGTGAGAAATTTACAGACACAGCAGGAATCTGTTTTTAAAGCCGATATGGTAATCAATGCTGCCGGTCCATGGGTCGATGAAGTTCTTCAATTAAAATCGTCTAACGAACGGCTGATCGGCGGCACTAAAGGCAGCCACATCGTAGTTAAAAAATTTGATCCAACTATGACATCAGCCGTTTATGTCAATGCCAGAAGTGACGGACGGCCGTTTTTTATTTTGCCGTGGCAGGATGAATATCTTCTGATCGGAACAACCGATATTCGTTTTGAAGGTGATCTGGAAACGCTGCGGCCGAATATTGAAGAAATCGAATATTTGTTGGCCGAATTTAATGAGCTCTTTCCTACAGTAAAATTAGATCGTGCGTCCATTGTGTTTTCTTTTTCAGGCGTTCGGCCGCTGCCGTATACGCGCGAAGACGCACCGTCGGCCATTACGAGAAAACATTTTATTGTCGATCATGCGCAACGCGATGGAATAAAGGGTTTAGTATCATTGGTCGGAGGAAAACTGACGACGTATCGCCAGGCTTCGGAAGAAATGATCGATTTTGTCGCGGAACAGTTGGGCCAATCCTCATCCTGCCGAACGGCCGACGAACTGCTTCCGGGCGGTGATTTGGAAAATATAGAATTTTATCGCCGATTGGAATTTGACCGGCTACCCGCTCAAGTAAAAATTTCAGAACGAAGTTTTTTTCATCTGATTAATCTCTACGGATCAAAGTATGAAAAAATAATCGAATTATGTACGACTAATCCTGAATTGTGCGATACGGTATGTTCGCATGTGCCCGACATCAAAGCGCAATTGGTTTATGCGGCTAAAAATGAATGGGTTGTTGCACTGAATGACGTTCTGCTCAGACGAACATCGGCAGGGCTTGGAGAGTGTGTAGGGCTTTGTAATTTGGATGGAACAGCAGAATTAATCGGGCGAATGCTGAATTGGAATACAGCAAAAATTAATGCAGAAAAAGCGGCTTATAACAATTATGTTGAAGAGTTTTTAATGGATCATCAATAAAAATCTTGATTTTATTTTTATAAGTTAGTAATTATTAGTGTAACTATCAGCTCAAAACCATTTTTAAAGTTTTAAGAAAGTTGTAATTTGTTATCTTGATTAGAAATCTCTAATGTAGTTGAGGAATCCCTAATCCAAAGTCTATTGTAGTTAAATCTCTCGGTAGTTATTTAAATAATAGGAGGAATTATGTTGTCTTTGCGCGCCTCAATTCATTTCTGGAAATTGAAATGGACGTTGTTGTTACTTTTTTGGGTTGCAGCTTGCAGCGATTCTAAAAATGAATCCGTTGTTTCCAAAGCTTCTTCTGACAATCTGACTCGTCAAGAAGCTCACCTCTATCTTGAAGAATTATCTAAGAAAACTGCTTCATCCAATGAGGTAAACGGTCTGCAAAAGCGGACGTTTGAAAAAATAACTCAGGCATCATTTTTGATAAAAATTGCTAAAAAAGGAAATTTACCGATGGCGGAAATCCTTGATGAAGTTCCGCCGTTTATTATGGTCGACGGGGAAAAATACGAAGTTCGTATGGAGGTGTTCAACAACAAACAAGCGGAAGCTTTTGCACAAAAATCTTCCATTGAAGAAGGTGATGTTTACGGAATTTATGCTGATCCGGCCGACTATTATGATGGCCAATCGGATCACGTGGACTTTCCGGTTCAAATCGTTTCGATGCAAAACGGCGTTTATGAAACTCGTGAAGAAATATGGACAGCGCCCTATGCCGCCGATATCGATCAGATTGACGATGAATTCAATCAGTATATTGCAAACCTAAAAGCCAACACGCCGTATCCATTATTCGCCGTGACGCGTGAATTTGTAGGAGAGGATCCGCAAGATTCACCTTCTTTGTCTAAAAGTGCCGCCGTGGGACCATATCTTGGTTTCGAAGGTGTTTACTTGAAAGTTGAACGAGATGGATTATCCAATGAGGAGTTTGAACTTTGGTGGACCGATCCGAATTTGGGAGGCTTGATCCATCAGCGCGATTTATTTAACGGTAATCATCATAACGATGCGAGCGGTGCTAATGTTAAGTTTCCGGATGTTAATCATGAAGGTAACTGGGAACAACTCGGTGACGAATTTTCAGTGCCAATTCGTTTGATTAGCTTGTCCGATGGTTTTGTCCATTTCTTGACGCCTTGGGAAGATGATGATGGCTCAGGCAGTATGCAAAGGTTTCATCGCCAATTCCCTGACGAATATGTTTCAACAATCAACGTGATAGCGCAAATTAAAATCTACGCAGACGCTTTTAATTGCGAAACCAATCACAGAGACGATGATATTCCAGGACATTATGCCTTGGATGGCTACGCAGAAGTTGACGAAGACGACCCGTATTCGGAAGGCGCTGTTTATAGAATTACTTCTGCGAGTATTTATCAGCGATCTTCAGGTGGAGCGATCCGTTTTGAAACCAATCAAGCTACCAATGGCGGGCTTGATGACATTAATTATCGCTTCAGGTATTTCGCACAATAGAAATCAATTTAATAATTAACATCGATAACTACCGAGAGATTATTTTTTAGGTTTTAATCATGAAATATTATCTGACTTTTACTTTATTAACTGTTATCTCATGTCAATCGTGTTATAAAGAATACTACCCCGACTCACGTATTCAGGAGAAAAAAGATATTGTGTTAGGCCTACTCGCTCCGGATTCGTCCAATGGTTTTGTTCGGGAAAATGCGATTGAAGTTTTTGTAGGCCAATTGGTGCCAGCCGACATTCATAATATTTATTACGTCTGGGGTATGCAAGATTCGCTTCTCAAGGAACTTATGATCAATACACGCCAGTTTTATATTGCTTACTATGAATATGATCCTGATGCCACAGTCACGATCGAAGGCGAAGGACAATCGGTTCAACTGACTTATATTGATCGGGGAATTTATCGTGATGTGAACAGAGAGTTAAGGATAGTTCCTTTAGGTATGTATACTTTAAAGGTTCAAAAAAAGAATAGCAGAGTTTTTACGGCTCAGACTCAGATTCTTCAGCCAATTCAAATCATAAATGAATTTGCAGATACCACCATTGTTAAACCGTACAAAGAAGCTGGACTATTTTACGCGGACACAATTTTAATTGGAACAAATAAGATTGAAAAAGCAATTTATTACATTATGGAAAGAGCTTCAAATAATTTTTCTTTTACAGTCAGCGCCTATTCTTTTCAAAATGAACAATATGACGCAGTAATTTTTGTCAAAGATGAATTTGACACAACTCGCGCTGATTTTGTCACAGTCAATTATGAATACCGAGCTATTGACAGCGCTTATGGACTATTTCACCAGCCACACGGTCATGGCATGACATCCGAGTTTGGTGATTGGGACATTACTTTATATGATATTCCGATTGAAAAGAGGTCAAATATCAAAGGCAAAGATGTAGTGGGTGTTTTTGGGAATTATACAGCGGATAGAAAGAAAGTGGTTTATAAAGCCAAATGGGAGTAGTTATGAAAACGCTATTTGCTCTGATACTTTTATTGTCCTTGTCCTTTGAGGCAAGATGTCAAAATGATGAATGGAAAGGAATTCGGGTAATCGGAGGCGGGGCCATGTCTTACTTTCGGAGCCAAGGGAATGAAGATTATGTTTACTTGGGAACACAAATTCCACTTTCGCCCAAATTGCACACAGGATTAAATTACGGATATTTTTCGCGGCAAGTTAAAACGCATCAAATCGGAATAACTTTGGGTTATGGTTTGCTTCATTCAAATCGTCACCGGTTATTTTTGAAAACAGATTTGTCTTACTTTACAAAAAACCCAGCAGGTTATCTCGACAGCCGCTTCTTTCGCCATTCTTTTGGCGTTGGCTATTTAGTTCGCGCGTATCGGAGAGTAATTTTGGATGTTGAGCTCAATATGTTTGGCTTTTATTACGGGCGCTCAAAAAGTGATCCGAATTATCAAGATTTTGTGATTTACAAGGCTAGTGAGGCAAAAATAGGCATCGGTTATACATTCTAATACAAAATGCAGGAATCGAACAATGAAGCAAGTTTTGATAGTTATTTATTTATTGGTATACGCATCTTACAATTTTCTTCAAGGTCAGGAACGTGAATGGAGTCGCGTAAGAATCGTTACCGGTTCTGCATGGTCATTTGCTGAAGGAGAAGAATATCTTTTTTTAGGTTTACAAATTCCTATCGCGCCAAAGCTACATACTGGCCTGGCCTACGGATACCGTCCGCAGGAAATTAAAACCCACCAACTCGGAGTAACCGTAGGTTATGATTTATTAACTACAGGTCAGCGCCGTTTGTATGTAAAATCGGATTTATCATTCTTTTACAGAGGTTCATCGTTATTGCTCGATGATAAGTTTTTCAGACAATCATTGGGATTGGGCTACGTAACCCCACTTTATAGAAAAATTATACTCTATTCTGAAGTGAACTTTTTCGGATGGTATTTTGGAAGGAAAGATATTTATCAAGAAAACCCTAATCTTTTAGAGGCCGGTGAACTCAAGTTGGGAGTTGGTTATAAATTTTAAGCTTATTTTTTCACTCTCTCATAGATCAAGCGTAGTCCTTCGAGCACCATGTGCGGTTCGACAATTTTTAGTAACTCTGATTTTTCAACGATCACACGAGCAAGTCCGCCGGTTCCGATGATTTGTGTTTTGTCGCCCATTTCTTTTTTTAATCGCTTTAAAATTCCATCCACGCCATCGACGGCGCTGTACATGATTCCCGCCCGCATGCTGTCCGTTGTGTTCGTCGCAATGAGTTTGTCTGGAAATGTCAGATCGACCTTAGGCAATTTGGCGGCGCGTTTGTGAAGGTCGATTGAAGCGGTTTCGATGCCGGGCATGATGAGCCCGCCGAGATATTCGGCATTGGCGCTGACGCAATCGAATGTCGTCGCCGTGCCGAAGTCGACAATTACGATAGGACCGCCGTATTTATGCAAACCCGCTACTGCATTGCAAATACGATCGGCGCCGACAGCAAAAGGATTGTCGTATAAAATCTTCAAACCGCAGTCTAAATGCGCGCTGACTTCAAAAGGTTTGATCGAAAAATAGCTTTCGCCCATCCGCGCATAAACCGGTGTCTGTTCAGGAACGACTGAACTGATAATAATTCCATTGATTTTTCGAATGTCGATGCTTTTTTGTTCACAAAAAAAAGTAAACAAAGCAAATACTTCATCTTCTGTTTTACTGTTGGTACTGGTCAGGCGCCAATGCGCCAGCAAGGATTCCTCTTGGTAGATTCCCAATACCGTGTGCGTATTACCGATATCGATGGTTAAAAGCATGTGTGGTTACGTTATTAAAATAATTTTTGTAAAAACTTACATGCCGAAAGAGTAAAATGCAATCGGAAATTGTAATGATCTGATGATAGAATCAAAAAACACAAGAGCAAAGTCGTGTGATTCGGTTTGCATTCGTTATCTTAAATGACTCCGGCTGCTAAAGCGATGGCAATTAAAAATAATAAAATTGAAACGATCATTTGAATCGAGCGCAGAGTAACTTTTTTAATAAAATGATTACCGACCCATGCGCCGGTAAATGCACAGAATGAGGCTACAGAAAGCAGCATCGCATTCTCTCCTAAACCGTGGCGCAAAAAATGATTTCCATAAACACTTAATCTCGATAAGTCAACAAGGCATGCGACGAATACGCCGGTACCTATGAAACTTTCTTTAGATAAATCACTCCGGATCAGAAACCCGCTCCGTAACGCGCCTTGGTGTCCTGACAATCCTCCGAAAAATCCGCTCAGTAATCCTCCGGCAAGCAGATATTTCTGATCGAATGTCTTTCCGGCTAACGACGGAATGAGCTCAAAAACAGCAAAAAAAATCATGATCAATGCTACGAATATTTTTTGAGGCAGAATTAAAAGCGTTTTTCCTAATAATTCATATGAGATAAATGGCTGCAAATTTTCCAAAAAAGTCAGTAACCATGCGCCGGCGAACGCCGCTGCAATTGCCGGTAACCCAAAACGGATGACAACTCCACGATGCGCTTTCGAGCCTACAAGAAATAATTTAAAAACATTATTTAACAAATGAACGATTGCAGTGAGAGCGATAGCAACATCCAGCGGAAAAAAGACGGCAAACACAGGCATAAGTAAGGTACCTAATCCAAAACCCGAAAAAAGTGTCAGCGCCGAAGTAACCGCTGCGGCCAATCCAATTAGAAAATATTCCATGGGTTGAATTTGAATCAGTTATTTTTTCAGATTCTAAACATAGTAGTTCATAATTGCAAGTTACGAATGCAAACGATCAAAACAGCAAAATTATTGTATTGCGCAGTCCTTTTGGTTATATTGCTCCGCACAAGCAGTTGTCACCCACTTATCAGAATAAAATGACCTTTTAGTGATCGATGCAGAGGATATATTTTTCTTTTTGGATAGCATTTATGCTAACATCCCTTCAGGCGCAGGTCAATACCGAGAGTATGCGTCGGATGGAATTGGGGCAAGGTTGGCACCATTTACTGACTCTTAGCGCCGGTTATGTTTCTGGTAATTCCAGCGTTCTTAATTTAAGAGGCTTTGCAAGAACCGATTATGCATCCAATCATTATTATTCTTTTCTGGCCGGTAACTACCAACGCAGTATGGAAGACGGGGATGTTTTTATCAATAAGGGTTTTGTGCATGTCCGTACGATGAGATCGTTTTCTGAAAAATGGAAGGCGGAGTTGTTTACTCAAAAAGAATTTAATGATTTTATTTTATTGAAAAGCCGCGAATTGATCGGCGGTGGGCTGAGAATGGAGGTTGTAGAAACGGATACGGCAGCATCGGCCAGACATTTTTTTCGGCTCAATGCCGGTATCGGCCTGATGGGCGAATGGGAGGAATATGACGGATTGGAGCCGGATACGCGTCTTTTGCGCTCGACGAATTATCTTTCTTTCCGTTGGCAGTGGAATGAAATGGTGACGATGACCGGTACGGGATATTATCAGTTTGATACGCAACATATTTCCGATTACCGGATTTTAGTAGAAAGCGTTTTAGGCGTAAATATCACAAAACACCTTGCGTTTACTACAACCTTGAATTTCAGATATGACCGGCAACCGCCGGAAGATGTCCGTCGTTATGATCTGGATATACAAAACGGCATTAGTGTGATTTTTTAAAGAGGATGCATGTTAAAAACGGTCAAAGTTCCGAAAGAATTCGAACCGATTTTCGAGAAGGCGCAGGAATTTGTCAGCCGGTATTTTCAGGAACGCAAAGAAAATGCTGAGGAAGGTACCATCCAGATTTTTGGCCAACGGTATATTTACGTTCGCGCCGCATCCATGTCGGTTGAATTTTTTGAATTGATCAAAAATACGTATCGCGACAAAAGTGAAGAGGAAGCGCTGGCTGTAGCTCGGAGCTTGCTTTTTGACGTAGCCCACGCGATTGGTGTTGCCGATGCCAGAAATTTTCATTCACAACTTCACCTCAAAGATCCGATTGAAAAGCTTTCAGCCGGTCCCATTCATTTTGCACATGCGGGATGGGCGTTTGTCGATATTCATCCTGAAAGCCAGCCATCGCCGGATGAAGAATTCTATCTTGTCTATGACCACCCGTATTCATTTGAATCCGATGCATGGCTGCAAGCCAAAAAAAAGGTCCATTTCCCCGTATGTATCATGAATGCAGGATATTCATCGGGTTGGTGCGAAGAAAGTTTCGGCGTTAAACTCGTAGCATCTGAAATTTTATGCAAAGCGAAAGGCGATGATCATTGCCGTTTTATCATGGCTCATCCCAACCGAATTGAAACGCGCATTCAGTCGTATCTAAAAACTAATCTCCAGGTTGCCAAAAAAGTTTCGACGTATGAAATCCCCGGTTTCTTCAGTCGTAAAAAAGCTGAAGATGAACTGCGTAAAACCCTTGACGAGTTGGAGCTAAGGGTGGAAGAGCGTACGAATGAACTTAAAACGGCTAATGAACAACTGATCAAAGAAATTGAAGAACGTAAAAAAGCGGAAGCGGCTCTGCGTGAAAGCGAGGAGCGCTACCGTCAATTTATTGCATACAGTGCTGAAGGAATTTACCGGGTTGAATTGCGCCCTCCGGTATCAACGGCCTTACCCGAGGACGAACAAATTCAATTATTTTTTAAACATGCTTTTATTGCCGAATGCAATCTGAGTATGGCGCACATGTATGGGTTCGAAACGCAAGCGGATGCCATTGGCGTTCCGATCAATCAATTGTTATTGTCAAGCGATCCGCATAACGTCGAATACATGAGAAACTTTATTCACGGTGGTTACAGGTATTTTGATCAGGAATCTCATGAAGTTGATAAATTTGGCCATCCGAAATATTTTCTGAATAATGCAACCGGGTTTATTGAAAGCGGTTATCTGACGCAAGTCTGGGGAACCCAACGTGATATTACTGAGCGTCGGACAGCAGAAGAAGCGCTGGCACGCAGCGAGCAATATTACCGTTCTCTTATCGAACATTCGACTGATATCGTAACGATTCTGAATGCTGAAGGAAAAATTTTATATGAAAGTCCGTCTATAGAGAAAGTACTCGGGTACGGCGTGAGTGAATTGGTTGGGAATAATGCGTTCGAATTTGTACACAAAGACGATATGGAACGTGTTAAAAATTTATTTATGTCGCTTGCAAAAATTCCCAATACAACCGCCACGGTCGAGTACCGGTTTCATCACCGGGATGGTTCTTGGCGTATGCTGGAAAGTACGGGCCGCAATCTTTTGCATGAACCGGGAGTCAATGGTATCGTTGTCAACTCACGAGACATTACGGAGCGACGTAAAGCCGCTGAAGAGTTGCAGCACAATCAGGCGAGCTTACTGGCCATTATTGAGAATACCAAAGATTCAATTTGGTCGCTCGATGAACATTATTGCATTATCACCATTAATTCAATTTTTAAGGATAGTTTTCAGCAGGCATTTGGTATTACACTTGAACCCGGCATGCACGTGTTGGAAGTCATTCCTGACAATTTAAGAGATACCTGGAAAGAACGGTACGATCGCGTTTTATTGAAAGGTGAGAGCTTCACGGTTTCCGACCATTTTGAATATGCGGGAAAGTCGCAAGATGTTGACGTGTCTTTTAATCCGATTATTACCAGCAATGGAAAAATTACCGGCGCTTCGGTTTTTGCGCGCGATGTCACCGAGCGCAAACGTATTGAAGCAGCGGTGACACGCAGTGAGCGTTATTACCGTGTACTTATTGAAAACGCACTCGATATTATTACGATTCTTAATGCGGATGGCACAGTTCGGTACGAAAGCCCGTCGATTGCACGAATTTTTGGATTTAGTCCTGATGAATTAGTTGGCCGTCACATTACGGAATTCGTTCATCCCGAAGATCGGGAGCGATTGAACGAGACTTTCCGGCAAGGAGCTGCCAGCGCGCGCAAAGTTATCAATGAAGAATTCAGATTTATTCACAAAGATGGTTCTTGGCGCATTCTCGAAGTTACCGGCCATAACATGCTCAATGATCCGGTCGTTGCGGGTATTGTAGTCAATTCCCGTGATGTTACTTTGAGGAAAAAAGCCGAACAAGCTTTGCTTGAAAGCGAGCAGCAGTATCGGGCTTTGGTAGAGCAATCCTCCAATCCGGTTTATGTATTGCAACATAACAAAGTCGTGCTGGTCAATGCTGCGTGGGAAGAACTTTTCGGATACAGACGCGAAGAAGTCCTCAATGAAAAATTTGATTATATGACTCTGATCGCTCCGGAGAGTTGGGAATTGGTTCGTGAGCGGATGGAAAAACGGATGAAGGGTTTACCGGTAATACCCAAGTACGAAATGCAGGCATTAACCAAAGCCGGCCGGCATGTTTATATTGAGGTGTCTGTGGCGGAAATTACCTGGCATAATAAACCGGCTGTACAAGGCGTATATTATGATATTACGCAGCGTAAACGTGCTGAAGCAGCTCTGGCTGCCGAAAAAGAACAATTGGCCGTTACACTGCGTTCCATTGGTGATGGAGTCATCACAACGGATATTTTGGGGAAGATTGTGCTGTTGAACAAAGTGGCCGAACAACTAACCGGATGGACAAGTGATGATGCGATGGACAAACCGATTGAAGACGTCTTTAATATTATCAGGGAGAGAACGGGAGAACGCGTCGCTAATCCTGTGTATGGAGTTTTGAAGAGCGGAAGTCCTAAAGAATTAAAAGATCATACGGCGTTGATCGCCAAAGACGGTACCCATCGATTGATCTCCGACAGCGCTGCGCCGATTTTAGATTCTGAAAATCATGTTATCGGAGCGGTGTTAGTATTCAGGGATATCACCGAACGAAACAAATTGGAACAAGAGCGGATCAAAGCCAGTAAGTTGGAGTCAGTAGGTATTCTTGCAGGCGGAATTGCCCATGACTTCAATAATATTCTGACGGCGATTCTTGGAAATTTATCATTGATGAAGATGGTTATTGAAAAACCTGGGGAAATCCAAAAACGAATTACCGAGGCAGAAAAAGCTTCCATGCGTGCACGCGATCTCACACAACAATTGTTGACCTTTTCTAAAGGCGGCGCGCCAGTCAAGAGCGCCGGATCGATTAAAGAATTGATTAAAGATTCTTCCGAATTTGCATTGCGAGGCTCCAATATTAGTTGTCATTATTCGATTGCCTCGGAATTATGGCCGGTGGAAGTTGATCAGGGCCAAATCAGCCAGGTCATTCACAATCTGATTCTCAATGCGGTGCAGGCGATGCCGGAAGGAGGAAAAATCGATGTATCGGCGGGAAATCTGCAGATTACGACGGCAATGGGATTGCCTTTGCCGGAAGGCACGTATTTGCAAATTGCTATTACCGATCACGGTATTGGCATTCCTCCGGAACATTTACAGAAAATTTTTGATCCGTATTTTACTACTAAACAAAAAGGCAGCGGATTAGGGCTGGCTACATCCTATTCGATTATTAAAAATCACGATGGATTTATTGCCGTTCAATCGGAATTGGGTAAACAAACAACGTTTACTGTATATCTTCCGGCGATTGAACGTGAGGTTAAAGTGGAGCCAGTTCGTTCCGAAACAAAATTTTCAGGTGCTGGTAAGATACTCATCATGGATGACGAAGAAGACATACGGAATATTATGACTCAAATGCTTAGGCGATCCGGCTATGTAATTGTGACGACATCGGACGGGCGTGAGGCAATCGATTGTTATACACAGGCTAAACTTTCCGAAGAACCGTTTGATCTGGTGATTATGGATTTGACCATCCCCGGGGGGATGGGAGGCAAAGAAGCTATGGAGCGGTTACGGAAATTCGATCCGAATATCAAAGCGATCGTCATCAGTGGTTATTCCAACGATCCTGTCATGTCTGATTTCAAAAGTTATGGATTTAGCGGAGTAATTCCCAAGCCGTTTGACATGTCAACTTTGACTAAAACCATCAAGGAAATGCTCGCTCCGGCCATTTAAAAAAATCTTGCTTCAGGAAACGTTTTTATATACATTCGCCCCGTTCGAAAATGAAATATTTGCGTCCATAGTCCCGACAGGTCGGGACAAATGGTTCTTATAAAATTATTTTTCATGCGTCCATAGCTCAATTGGCAGAGCAAATGACTCTTAATCATTAGGTTCAAGGTTCGATTCCTTGTGGACGCACTTAACTCCAATCTCGCTCCATCCGTTTTTCGCGCATGTTCTTCCAGCTTTTCGGGTCAAAAAACTTAAAAAAACTTACCAAACTTCAAGATTTTACTTGACTTTCGACCCTTCGGCTATTATATTGCCGACCTCTCGTTGATACTCAACCTGCCTACACCATGTGTTGAGCAGGCAATGATAAAAACACCGCTGATTTTTATCAAGTTAGAGTTCACGCAAGTTACGTTAACGAAGTTACTTAAAAACAATTACTATACATTTAATTGTAGGGTATACGAATGCCGACGATACAGCAGTTAATCAGAAAAGGCAGACAATCGAAAGTTTGGAAAACGAAATCACCTGCTTTGGACGAGTGTCCTCAGCGCCGCGGCGTATGCACCCGCGTGTATACGACCACGCCCAAAAAGCCGAATTCAGCTTTGCGGAAAGTGGCGAAAGTTCGCCTTTCAAATAAAATGGAAGTAATCGCGTATATTCCAGGCGAAGGACATAATCTACAAGAGCACTCCATTGTATTAATTCGCGGTGGCCGTGTAAAAGATTTACCCGGTGTGCGTTATCACATCGTACGCGGCGTGCTTGATACTCAAGGTGTACAAGATCGTAAACAAGGCCGGTCAAAGTACGGAACAAAAAAACAAAAAGCAGCGGCCAAATAAGTCGGTAAATTTTAACAGTTTAATAGCACAGTAAAAAGGAAGCTATGTCACGCAGAAGAAGAATTCCCAAACGCCGTATTCCGGTGGATCCGAAATTCAACAGCATGCTGGTTTCGAAAATCGTCAACATGATCATGTGGCAAGGCAAAAAAGGCGTTGCTGAAGGTATTATGTATGATGCATTAGAAATTACTGAGAAAAAGACAGGAAAACCGGGCATCGAAACTCTTGAAAAGGCGATCAAAAACATTTCGCCTTTATTGGAAGTTCGTTCACGCCGTGTCGGTGGAGCCAATTATCAAGTTCCGGTCGAAGTGCGCGCTGAAAGACGTCAAACACTGGCGATTCGCTGGTTGATTACTTATTCCCGCCTGCGTGCCGGAAAAAGCATGGCAATTAAATTGGCCGATGAACTGATGGCAGCGGCGAATAATGAAGGCGCGGCTGTTAAGAAAAAAGAAGATGTGCATAAAATGGCTGAAGCCAACAAGGCATTTGCGCATTTCCGTTGGTAATAACAAACAAAAAACGACAAACTCGAAATAAATCGAAAATTTTAATATGCCCAGACAATATTCGTTAGAAAAAACGAGAAATATCGGGATCATGGCGCACATCGATGCGGGTAAAACCACGACGACGGAGCGCATTCTATATTATACCGGCGTTCTTCACCGTATCGGTGAAGTGCACGACGGCGCGGCAACGATGGACTGGATGGAACAGGAAAAAGAACGCGGTATTACGATTACTTCTGCTGCGACAACCTGTTTTTGGAAAAATCATCGCATCAATATTATTGATACGCCGGGTCACGTTGATTTTACTGTCGAAGTCGAGCGCTCATTGCGCGTTCTCGACGGCGCTGTTGCGCTATTCTGTGCTGTAGGTGGTGTAGAGCCGCAGTCGGAAACGGTTTGGCGTCAGGCCGATAAATACGGTGTTCCTCGCATTGCCTTTGTTAACAAAATGGATCGTATTGGCGCTGATTTCTTCAATGTAGTTAATATGATGAAAGAGCGTCTCGGCGCGCATCCTGTGCCGATCACCTTCCCTATGGGTGAAGGCGATATGTTCAACGGCGTGATTGATCTGATTGAAATGAAGGCGATTGTGTTTGATGAGGCCTCACAAGGTATGCGTTGGGATGAAATTGAAATTCCGAAAGATCTTATGGATAAAGCCGTAAGTGCTCGTCAGTTTATGCTGGAGCAAATTGCCGACTATGACGAAGGCTTGATGGAAAAATATCTGAACAGTGAAGAAATTTCAAAACAAGAAATTATGAAAGCGTTGCACCAGGGAACGCTTCAATGTGCGATCACGCCGGTTCTCTGTGGCTCATCATTCAAGAACAAAGGCGTGCAACGTCTTCTCGATGCGGTTTTGGCGTATTTACCCAATCCTCTCGAAGGCGGAGTCCTCAAAGGTCATCATCCGGATGATCATAGCAAAGTTGTCGAACGCAAAATCGACGATAATGAAAAATTCTGTGCATTGGCATTTAAAATCATGACCGATCCTTATGTCGGTAAGTTGACATTTATTCGTGTTTATTCGGGCATGCTGAAAGCCGGTTCGTATGTATTAAATGTTGTTTCTGGTAAAAAAGAACGCGTAGGACGAGTACTGCAAATGCACGCCAATCACCGTGAAGATATTGATGCGTGTTATGCTGGCGATATCTGCGCAGCTGTCGGATTGAAATTTACCAGAACCGGCGACACATTGTGTGAAGAGGACGCTCCGATTTTATTGGAGAAAATGGATTTCCCCGATCCGGTGATCGAAGTTGCGATCGAACCGAAAACGAAAGCGGATCAGGAAAAATTATCAGAAGCTTTGAGTAAGTTATCGGAAGAGGATCCGACATTCAAAGTTGCGACCAATGAAGAGACCGGCCAGACGATCATCAAAGGTATGGGTGAACTTCACCTTGAAATTCTTGTGGATCGTATGTTTCGTGAATTTAAAGTGGAAGCCAATGTTGGTAAACCTCAGGTTGCGTATAAAGAAGGTATTACCAAAAAAGTCGAAGTCGAAGGTAAATTTGTTCGCCAATCGGGCGGTCGTGGTCAATACGGACACGTTTGGATTGAAATAGAACCTAATGAACGTGGCAAAGGATATGAATTTACCAATGCCATAGTGGGCGGTGTTATTCCGAAAGAATGGATTAAACCAGTAGACGAAGGTATCCGCGAAGCCATGAAAAATGGCGTTTTGGCTGGTTTTCCGTTGGAAGACATTAAAGTAAAATTATTCGACGGTTCATATCACGACGTCGATTCGAGTGAAATGGCATTTAAAATTGCCGGATCAATGGCATTACAAGCCGGTGTGAAAAAAGCCGGTGGTATCATTCTTGAACCGATTATGGACGTTGAAGTAGTCGTTCCGGAAGATTATCTCGGCGCTGTCATGGGCGATCTCAACTCACGCCGTGGTCAGATCATTGGCATGTCACAGCGAAAAGACGCGCAGGTTGTGAATGCGTATGTGCCGTTGGCCGAAATGTTTGGTTATGCAACGACGTTGCGGTCAGCGACTCAAGGTCGTGCGATCTATACGATGCAATTCCATCATTATGATCCTGTTCCAAAATCAGTTGAAGAGCAATTGTTAGAAAAAGTAAAAGCTTAAGTTTAAAACCTTAACCAATTCAAATTCCACATCGGAATCTGGAGGACAAACACATGGCAAAAGAGAAATTTAATCGTTCAAAGCCGCACGTGAACGTGGGAACGATCGGACACGTGGATCATGGAAAGACGACGCTGACGGCAGCGATCACCATGGTGCTGGCCCAAAAAGGGTGGGC
>JAIBAF010000058.1 GCA_019695335.1 bacterium | reverse complement strand
GTATTTTTTCTACCGGACTTTGATAACCCGAGTAGCGGAGAAGTTACGCCAATCGAGATCGGTTCGGATAATTCCATTGCTGTTGGATTTACGGCAACCCAGATATTGTTTAATTCGGCGGTTTTTACCGGCGTTGGCACAGCCAGAATTTATCAAAAATCTTCCCGTGAATTATACCGCGCTGAATACAACCGGACCGTATCGAATGTAAAAAAAGCTTTTTATCAGGTATTGCTTTCACAACAGATATATGAAACAACAAAAGCCAGCATGTCTAATACTGAAGAAAATTTTAGGAATGTAAAAATTTTAAATCAGCAAGGCATAGTTTCCGATTACGACCTGATTCGCGCTGAAGTTCAAGTCGAAAATATCCGGCCGCGCGTTATTGAGGCGGAACAAAACGTTTTGGTTGTCACAAATGCACTGAAAATTCTTTTAGGAATTGATGCCGACACGAACGTTCAAGTCAAAGGCGATTTAACACTTCAGGAAGTTGACAGTACATTACTGAATGCACAAACAGCTGTAGAAAACAATGCCAATCTTCATGCACTGCAATATCAGAAGCAGGTAAATCGTGAAATTGCTTCTATACGCCGTTCCGAGTTTCTTCCTACGATATCGGCATTTGGTAATTATCAATGGCAAGCTCAAAAAAATACATTCGATTTCCGGCAAAAAGATTTTGTCGGGACGTCGCAGGTTGGTTTGTCATTGAGTATTAATCTATTCAATGGATTTCAAACTTCGGCGCGGGTTTACCAGGCGAAAATTGATGAACTTAAAGTAGAGCAACAGGTCCGTTATACCAGAGAAAGCATTAAAACAACTTTACAAAGTATTGCGCTTCGTCTCGAAGAAGCGTACAAACGTGTGATGAGTCAGGGGCGTACTGTAGAATTGGCCGAAAAAAGTTATAAAATTGCAAACACACGTTATAAAACCGGTTCAGGTACGCAATTAGAAGTCAATGACGCCGATTTGGCTTTGTTGCAGGCGCGCCTCAACCGTATTCAGGCCGTGTATGATTACATGATCACGCGGGTTGATCTCGAAGAAATTTTAAGTTATCACAATCCCACTCAAAATTAGTAATGGTGAAGCTATGAGGAATTTAATACTATCAGGATTCTTATTGGTTTTTGCAGTCTACGTCATATCGTGTAATTCATCAAATGCCGGATCGTCTTCGGAGAAAGTCGTTGAAAAGGAAGCGGTTGTATTTGTGAAAACGGAAAAAGTAACAGCCACTGAATTTGCGGAAACGATCAAGTTAACCGGTGTCATTGAATCCATGGATAATATCATCGTTCCTGCAGAAGAAAGCGGACGTATTGTTGAATGGCGGGCAACCAAAGGTTCGTACGTCCAGAAGAATCAGGTATTGGCCAAAATCGATGATGCCGCCATCAAATCGGCTTACGATGCTGCAATGGCGAATTATAATATGGCCGATGTTAATTACCTTAAACAAAAATCGGCGTTCGAAGAGCAAGCTATTTCAGAACTTCAGTTGAAAAATCTTGAATTTCAGCGCGATGCGGCTAAAGCTCAGGCTGATCTCGCAAAACTAAGATTGGACAAAACTGAAATAGTAAGCCCGATAGACGGAACTTTGAATGACCGGTATGTTGATGCCGGAGAATTGGCTGTCATTGGTCAACCGGTGGCACAAGTGATTGACATGAATCGAATGAAAGTGATGGTGGGCGTACCGGAACGTCATGCCAAAACTCTGCGAATGGGTCTTGAAGTTGAATTTACCGTCGATGCCTATCCGGGAGACGCGTTCAAAGGAAAAATCAGTTTTGTCGGATCAGCCGTCAATGCTGATAACAGGACCATTCCTGTTGAGGTTTATTTCAATAACATTCAGAGCAAGTTAAAACCACAAATGACTGCTATAGTTAATTTACAACTAGCTACAGCATCAAAAGCGATTTTGATTTCACAGGATTATATTCAACAAATCGATATGGGACGGTTGGTCGTATATGTTGCTAAAAACGGAATTGCCGAAGAGCGTGTTGTGCAAATCGGAGGAACTGATAATCACCGGGTTCGTGTTCTTAATGGTCTTGCCGAAGGGGAAGAATTGATCACAGTCGGTTATCAGAATGTCATTCACAATCAAAAAATCAAAATTCAGGAATAGAATGCGATGAAGCTTTGGAATTTAGCAGTTGATAATAAAGTCACGGTTTATATCCTGATTTTTATAATTGTTCTTTTAGGTTCAATGTCTTATAGCGGTTTGCCACGCGAGGCAGCACCGGATATATCCATCCCGTTGGTTATCGTTTCCGTACCGTATGTTGGTGTTAGTCCTTCGGATGTGGAAGGTCTTGTGACACAACCTCTGGAAAAAGAATTAAAGTCGCTCAAAGACGTCAAAGAAATTACTTCATCCTCGAAAGAAGGGCTTTCGACGATCAGGATAGAATTCGAGACGGAAGTTGACATTGACGAAGCGCTCCGGCGTGTACGCGATAAAGTTAATCAGACGAAACCCAAATTACCGACTGATATTTTAGAGCCTGTCATCAGTGAGATCAACTTCAGCGAATTTCCGATCATGTTTGTCACGTTCGGCGGCGAGTTAGGCTTAGCACGAATGAAAAAAATTGCCGAGAATATTCAGGACAAAATCGAAGCAGTGCCGGGCGTATTGAGTGCTGAAATTACCGGAAGCCTCGAGCCGGAAGTTCAGATCAATTGTGATGTGAATCGTCTGAAAGGCTACGAAATTGGATTCGATGATGTGGTCAATGCGATTCGCGGCGAAAACCTGACAACCCCTGGTGGTGCGATTGACAATGGTACGACGGAATATAGTTTACGCATTCCCGGTGAATTCGCCACTCCCAAACCTATCGAAAATATTATTGTAAAAATGCGTAACGGTTATCCGATTTATATTCGGGATGTAGCGACGGTCGATTATGCCTTTGAAGATCGGCTCACTTACAGCCGACTCAATAGTCAACCGGTTTTGACTCTGACAGTTAAAAAGCGCGCGGGCGAAAACCTGATCAACATTGCAGATGAAGTCAAAAAAATTCTGACTGAAGAAAAAGCTACTTTTCCACCAGGCTTGACTGTCAATATCACTAACGATATGTCGATTGAAATCCGCCGTTCCGTCAAAGAACTTGAAAACAGCGTCATGACAGGCATGTTTCTAGTCGTAATGGTTCTATTTATGTTTTTCGGCATGAAAAATTCGTTTCTGATTAGTACATCCATTCCGTTGTCGATGTTGATTGGTTTTATCGTGCTGAGTTTAATGGGTATTACCTTAAATTTTGTCGTTCTCTTCACGCTTGTTCTTGTTTTGGGAATTTTGGTCGATGATGCAATTGTAGTAATTGAAAATATCTACAGGCATCAGCACGAGTATGGAAAAAATCCGATTCAGGCGGCGAAAGATGCTACGAGCGAAGTTGCTGTTCCGGTTGCTACGTCGACGTTCACGACGATTTCGGGATTTTTGCCCATGTTGTTTTGGCCGGGCGTGATCGGGGATTTTATGTCGTATTTGCCGCTGACACTTATCGTGATGATGAGCGCATCGCTTTTTACAGCGTACGTGATCAGTCCGACGCAGGGCGCACAATTCATCGACTATCACAAAGAAATGAATCAGCTGAAATACGCTATGGACAAGAAACACTGGTGGGCACATTATAATCCATTTAGCCGGATCTACCACTATGTCGACACGCATTTTTTTCCGCGTGCACAGGAAGTGTATGTCAAAACTTTACGATGGACTTTGTCTACTAAACCGCTGATTGATTTTACAATTTTCGGACAAAGATTTGGCGTCTCTTATAAAACGTGTACGGTATTTGGAGCCGGTATTCTCTTGATGCTTGTGACTGGAATATTTATAAAATTCAGCAAAGGTATTGAATTTTTTCCAGAAACACAGCCCAATCAAGTTATTGTTAATATTTCTATGCCTGCCGGAACTCCACTGGAAACGACCAATGAAATTTCTTTAATGATTGAAGATAGATTACGCCGAGTTAAAGGTGTGGAGGATATGGAATTTGTAGTATCCAATGTTGGTACTTCCGAAGATCCTTTTGATATGGGCGGGCAGGGAACACCGAATAAGGCTCAAGTGTCCATCAATTTTTATGAAAAACTCAAACGAAAACAAGATTCATTCCTGACTTTAGAAAATGCTCGCGAAGCGGCTAAGGGAATTGCGGGAGCTGAAATAAAAGTTGCTGCGCAAGAGAATGGTCCACCGGTTGGCGCGCCGGTAAGTATTGAAGTTTCCGGCGATGATTTTGCATCTCTGGCAAAATTATCAGCGCAAATTCAAGATGAAATTCGAAGTGTTTCAGGTTTAGTCGATTTAAAAGACGACTACGATGCCGGCAAGCCTGAAATTCAGGTTATTGTCGATCGTGAAAAAGCCGCTCTATTGGAAATGAATACGGCTCAAATTGCCATGGCCGTTCGTACAGCCGTGAATGGTACTGAAGCATCCAAATATCGTGTCGGCGAAGATGAATATAAAATCACCGTTCGGCTGAGAGAGGATCAACGAAACACGCCCCGCGATCTTGAAAATCTGAATATCACGTTCATGAATAATAAAGGCAAACTTTTGTCCGTTCCGTTGATTTCAGTTGCGACCGTCATTCATAGCAGTGGTGTTTCGAATATTCGGCGTAAAGACCTGAAACGAGTGATTACAATTACCGGGGATGCACAGGGGCGACTGGCCAATGACGTTCTGAAAGATGTTCAGGAAAAATTATCGAAATATCCATTACCAAATGGTTACCGCATAGAATATACCGGCGAAAACGAAGAAATGGACAAAGCGGCTGCATTTTTGTTCAGAACGCTTATCATTACGATTCTCCTGATATTTTTGGTTATGGTATCAGAATTCAATTCAATCAAAGTGCCCTTAGTGATCATGGTTTCTGTACTGCTTTCATTGATAGGAGTTTTCATCGGATTACTTGTAACCGGTACGCCATTTGGTGTCATCATGACGGGAGTTGGGGTCATTTCACTGGCCGGAATTGTCGTTAAAAATGCAATTGTATTGCTGGACTTTACCAAGCATTTGCGTGGTAGTGGTATGTCATTAGATGAAGCATTGGCCGAAGCGGGCCGTACGAGGCTACGCCCGGTTATGCTTACCGCCGGAACGACGATTCTTGGCATTCTGCCCCTGGCTTCTGGAATTGATTTCGACTGGAGGGAATTTCATTTTATTATAGGCGCGGAAAGCAGTGATTTTTGGCGCTCGTTAGGAGTAGCGATTGTTTTCGGTCTCATGGTTTCAACGTTTTTAACTTTGGTGATCGTACCGACCACGTATTCATGGCTTGAAGAAAAAACGGAGAAGGTCGGTGAATGGGTTAAAAAAATATTTGCTAAAGATTCCGATACCGGTACCGCCACCCAAGCTTGAATTCATGTATAGCTGAATTATTCAAAAAAAAAATCCTTTGGAATATCTTATTGGAAATATTCTGAAGGATTTTTATTTTTAAATAAAAAATTCGGTAACACTGTGCAGAAAAAAGAAAAACCTTTCGTCCAATTACGCTGGTCTGATCGTAGTGAAGAAATTTATTCTAAAATTCATGATATTCAGACTATTGAAATCGTTGGCAGCCGTCAAAACAGCATTCAATGGTTGATCCACGGTGACAATTTGCAAGTATTGTCGGCATTATCATTTGGGCCCACGCACAAAATCGTTGAAAAAGCAGGCGGCATTAAGATGATTTATATCGATCCGCCGTTTGAAGTTGGCAATAATTTTTACATGACGGTACAAGTTGGCGAAAAAAAGAAAACGATTAAAGAATTGGCTTATCGGGACAAATGGAATGGCTCGCATGAAAGCTATCTTTCAATGATTTATACGAGATTGAAGCTCATGCACCGACTACTGACCGACGACGGCTGCCTGTTGTTTCATTGCGACTGGAGGCTTAATTCAAAAATACGGTTGATACTGGATGAAATTTTCGGTAGTGAAAATTTTGTCAATGAGATCATCTGGTCGTACCGTTCCGGAGGCGTTTCAAAAACCGAATCGCTTCCAAGGAAACACGATTCGATTCTGTTGTTTCGCAAGTCGAAGAAATTTAAAATCCGCCCTTTAAAAGAACGTCAATATCTGCAAAAAAGTTTTATGGGGTCCAAAGTCGATCTGCAAGGCCGAATTTATGTAGATACTTTATTGCGCGATGTGCTTGAAGGGGAAATCAACGTTGTCCGTGGGGACAAAATCGAAAAATATAATACGCGCCCAGTGCTTAATCTTTCAAAAGAACGCCTTGATTATCCTACACAAAAACCCGAAGGTCTTTTAAAATTACTGATTGAATTGACAACCGGGAAAAATGATTTAATTGCAGATTTTTTTTGCGGATCAGGGTCCACCTTGGCTGCGGCTCAGCAGCTCGGTCGTCAGTGGATAGGGTGTGATCAAAGCGCATTGGCCGTGCACACCGCTTTCAAGAGGACGATGCCATTAAAAAGTGACGGAATGAAACTGCTGAGGATAGGCGAGATGCCTGAAACTTCAATGATTGGTTTTGAATGCGGAATTTTTACAAAAAACGGACAGTGTTTTGCTGAATTAACAGATTTTATTAAGAATACTCATAAAAAGATATCTGTAAAACGTTGGCAAGAGATCGTTGATTATTGGGCGGTTGATTTTGATTTTAATCCAATGGAAGGCTTTAGAGGTGATTGGAGAGATTTTCGTACGAAATCAAAAAGGTCTCTGAATTTAAAATCGAGTGCCTTTAAGAAATCCAACAAAACAAAGATAGCTATCCGTGTGGTAGACGCTTTTGGTAACAGTCATAGCAGAATTTTTCAATGAGTCTCACAATCTTTGCACAATTCAACGTTTACTTTTTTTCTTTTTAAGTGAGCTTTAATCCATAGTAGTCGTTTTTCAGATCGATAAATTTCGAATAACTCTTTTTCTAATATGTTGCCGATAACACCACGCGAATTAAGATCAGCGCAACAGACAGTGACATCTCCATTTGGCAATACTACTAACTGATGCATAAGTAGGCCACAGCCGATCTTATGAGGTTTATGTTTTTTTCGATTGAGTTTGATATCCACTTCTCCTGCCCAGTCGTGCGGATGCCTCAATTCATATTCATCTACCAGCGATAAAATTTCCCTGAACTCTTTATCCATCCAATTGGTATTTAAAACGCGGTCAGGTTCGATGACTGAGATAATTTGCGTACTAACACGTTGTCCGTTATTTTGATTATTTAAAGAAATGAACGTTTTTACGTTATTGCTGAATGTCTCCCATTTTGCCCGCGTACGCATTTCCTCAAATTTTTCCGGTGTTCCACCATCCATGCTGAAACGCATTTTGTCGATAACATTTAATTTCAGAATTTCAGACGCCTTTTCTTTCGTTAATGGGATTCCATTGGTTAGTAAAAAAACTTGTGGAAATGATTGACGAGTTAGGTGGGCTTTTTTTCTGTAATTTGAAATGATTTGCAGCATCTTGATAATTTCTGGGTGAAGAAGCGCTTCGCCCGCGTTATGAAGATTGATAACCTCTATTGATTCAAAACGCCGGTCGGTCAGAAGATTATCTAAAATCTTACCTAGAATTTCGGGTGACATTCTTTGTTTGGGCTTATCGTGATCCAGTGAGCACATGGTGCACCGTAAGTTACAATAACTTACTAACTCAATATTCAGTTCTCTAATGCTACTGTTGTTCTTCCTGATCCGATAGTACAAAAAATAATTAAATACAAAAAATATACCTTGAACCAGTTCAATTCCTTTCCACGTCAAAGTTTCCTTGTGCAATCTGTTTACTATTAAATTTCTTAGAGAAATGTACATGTGAATAGAATGATTGAATACACATAACGGCACATTTTGAGGAAGTCTGTAATACAAGAACTGTGCCGTGCAAAAAAGTAATTCTAGCCAGCAACATCATTGAGGGTAAAAATTATTTTTCAGTGTATTTACGTAAAGATTAGGAAGGCATTTGATAACGATAACTGGGAAAGTGAAGCGATACAATAGACAAAAGGGTCTAATTTATAAGATTTACCTTCCGTTTTGATACAATAAGATATATTTAGGGCGGTGTGAACTAAAAGGGTGGGGATGATGTGATGAATTCGTACGTGGAGTTTGCTGAAAAGATTAGATTCGATAAAATATTTAAATGTAGTGGAAATCTGCTTAAAGTAGGGAGGTTTCAGTTTTATCCATACAGATGAAAAAGGCTATTTGCCTGCAAAAGCCTTAACCGCATCTTCTTGGGTTGGATATATTTCAAAAACTTCAATCAATTTAGTGATGTTCAGAACATTTTTTACAAATTCGTTGAGTCCGCCGATTTTTAAGTTCCCGCCTTTGTTACGAATGGCCGTATAAACCGAAATAAGGCTTCCTAACCCGGAACTGTTGATGCGTTTAATTTTTGAAAGATCGATTACGATGTCTTTCATATCGCCGCTGATCAATTCTTTTACGGCACTTGTGAGCATCTGGATATGTTCTTCCGTCATAAGCTTGTCTTCGATTTCTACAATCGCCATGGAATCGGTAACGCGCTTAGAAGTAACCTTAACGGCACTCTCGCTGGCAATTTGCACTTTTTTACTCTGCTTCATATAGTTTTTGTCTTCCATATTCGATTAGGGTTTCTTTCCGAGTTTAGAGTTAATCAAATCAAGGTGCGCGTTCATATCGTACAAATGACGCTGAAGTATCCAGATTTCTTCACCCATTTTTTGAATGGCCGCTTCATCACCGCTTCGGCCACCATAAGTCAAACTATTACCAATTTCGTCAAAAGTATCGGCGGAATGTTTAAGATAAGTTACGTAATAATGGATTTCTTTGCGGATTTCAGTGAAATCAATCTGAGAAGATTTGGCCATTTCATTGACTTTCAGACGCAAGTATGTTGCGTTAAGTTTAAAAACATTCAAATCTTCCAAAACTTTATCAATATCAACTTCGCGCTCTTCTGAAATATTCGGGTTAAGTTCGACTTCCATCGATTTAAGATCGACATGAATACGGCGAAGATCACCCGCTAATTCTTTAATTTTAGCAGCAAACATGAGAACCTCTGAGATCGGTTATTTCAAAGACAAGGTCGTGGAGGGACATTTCGATTTTAGTTATTTTTTAAGAGACAATCAATAATTTATTTATAGGTCATGTCTGTTGCTCTCCAATAAATGAGGCCAATCGTATAGCGTATGATGCCGATGACGCGATTAAGAAAATTACACTAGCCCAAAGACAAAACTGGAAAAATTCTTCAAAATGATAGAGATCTTTTACGGTATAAATTAAAATTGTAATAGCCATTACCGTTACAGTTATTTTCCCAAGCATGTTGGACATAAAAATGTAATTGTATTTTTTTTTGACATAAAGCCCGACCACAAAAATAATAATATCGCGCGCAAACGCAAAAAGTACAAACCAGGTTGGAAAATCACTTCTGGTTATAGCCAAATAACTTAAAATAACGGCTATACCAATTTTGTCGGCAATAGGGTCGATAATTTTTCCGACTTCGGTGACCTGATGCAATCGACGTGCTAATTGCCCATCCAGTGTATCCGTGAGGGCGCCAATAAACATGAGGATGAGCGCATTTAAATTATATTGCGGGTCAATGGTTCCAAGATGTAAATAATAAATTATAGGAAGCAAAAAAAATATCCGGCTCATGCTCAAAATATTAGAAATGGTCCAGATCCGACCTTCGAACAATCGTTTTGATGGAGTTGTTGCCGACACGGTTTATCTTAAATTGGGGTTACTGAGGCTGAACGTATGGATAATGACGTCCAACTCGCGCATGTATTTTAATTTTTGATTATCTTCGGGAAAAAAAACAGCTTCGTCTATAAAAAATATTTTCTTGGCCGAGTCGTCATAAAATGCAGTAGATTTAAAAGGGCCGCCGAATGCATTTTTGATATCGGCTGTTTTCCAAATGCCGGTATACTCCAACGCATTGTAATGATTGAAGATCGTTAAGCGGACGTTGTCATATCCTGAATCGTTCACCACAGGTTCAAAAAACCACGATCCAATTTTGCTACGGGTTGAAATCATCCATGATTTGCTCAACGTTTCTGCGGCTTCCGAACTGTCATTGACAGAAACCCAATAAAGACTGATCCAACGTTGCAATGCTTTGCTATATGAGCGAGAGTGAAAACGAACATAGTTACTATCTTCTTTATCCTCGAGCAGCTTGAAATCAGGGTGAATTCGCATGTACCAGCCATATTTTTTGAATAGTTCGTTCTGCAATTCTTTGTTTTCAAGTGGAGAAGATGTTGTATATATAAAATCGTAAACCAATTCATTTTTGTGCTGATTAAAAACATCGTATACCATATCGGCATTGTCTTGCAATGCCAAGTTAAGATCCGCCATTGCCGGCGCTGTTAAAATCATTAGCCGTTGATTCAGCGTCCATTCATCATTGCGCGTAAAGACAAAATATTGCCCGGTTTCAACAGCACGGGTTGCATCTTCGCTCAACATGGCTTTGACAGCATTGGAAACAGGTTGATCTGAATCAAGCGTACCGATCATAATGACGTTTTTATATTTTTTATATGTCTCGAATAACGAGATCGGTACTTTTTGAATATAAAAATCGGTTTCCGGTTGGGGCGTAAAATAGGTGCGTTCAAAAACTTTTTTTAATATTTCCTTACCTAATTCCCAGTTGGATGAATCGGCAATGATGATGATCTGATCATTGCCGCCGATAGCGGAAGATTTTCTTCGTTCACAACCGGCAATCAGCATCGAGCCAAGAATAATTGTCAGGACTAATTTACTCATAATGATAATGGCTTTTTCTTAATAAAAAGACAACTGCACCGGGTAACGCGGAAATCGTGCCAACGATATAGGTTATAAAACCGATTGAAAAAGCAAGTTCGTGCGTCAAACCAATGCGCTTAAATAGTAAAATGGCTGTTTGTTCGCGCGGACCTGTACCGCCAATAGAAATAGGCAAGCTTGCTGCCAATGAAATAATAGGAACAAAAATGATATAATATACAAGCGAAGACGAATCATTCAGTGCGCGTCCGACCGACCAAATGGAAAAAATCCTTAAACATTGCACCACTACAGAGATGCCGAATATCCTGATCAACTGATCAGGCCGAGTTTTGAAACTATTCATCGCATAATATAAACGTTGAAGACGTTCATAAATACGCGGCGGAGTTATTTTAAACAGCGGTTTGATCGTGCGATCGGCGATTTTTTTATTGAATACCACGACCAGAACAAAAACCCATGCGGAGAGCAAAAGCATGATGGTCAGAAACATTCGGGGCGATTCACCACGGCCGATTACAAATGCCCCGGTCAGTCCGGCCAAAAAAATCAATGTAAATAAACCTAAGAAACGGTCAAAAAAAACCGATGCAAGGGCCGGGGACAAACTCTTTTCATCCACGCTGTGTTTCTGGATATCATAAATACGCATAAAGTCGCCGCCCATTCCGCTGATCAAAAAACTATTGAAAAATAATCCGACGTAATAATAGCCGAGCACTTTCCAATAGCTGATGGAAAATTGCCCGATGCGCAAAATCCATTGCCACTGCAGCGCACCAAGACAATAGCTCAAAGTTAATAAAACCAGTGAAGTCACTAACCACAGCCATTCCGTGTGTTTCCACTGCTCCTGCAAAGCCGCCCAGTCTAATTTATAAACGGCAAAATAGATTAATCCGGCACTCACAAGAATTTTAAAACACAAAAACAGAAACTTCTTCACGATGCTATTTTTTAATTTTATTCTGAATTTCCGACAATCGTGACTTTGCGCTTACGTCATTGGGATTGCGTGACAACCAGTCCTCCAGAACTTGTGCCGCCGCCGCATAATCGCCCTTGGATTCGAGCGCCTGAATGTATAACCCTAAAGCCTCGCCATTACGTGGATCCGTATCAACAATAGGTTTGATTAATTCAATCGCCGCATCGTTGTCATGGAGAATAAATTCATACAGCCCGGCTATTTTGATTTTTGCATTATTATCCAAACGGTACTGCTTTTCATCCGAGAGAACTTGTTGGATATATTCGCGCAATTTTTCAGGTTTTCCGGCATCGGCGTAAAATTGTCCGATAGTTAATTTAATCCGGTAATCACGGATAGGTATAACTGTTTCGGGGACGGTTTTTTCCATTTTTTCCAATAGGGCGACTATTTTCTGATCGTCATTCAAAGCATCCGGCAAAACGTCGTCGTGTTTATTTCGCAACGGAGCCGCTCCTGCTTTTTTCTGACGGTAATAATCCACCATCTGCAGGAAAAGTGACCGGTAATTCTGCGTCAATCGGCGCACATTGTCGTCATACGAAACGTCGGGATTATCCATATTACGGTATTTGTATTTATTGAAAGAATTTTCATAAATACGTTGCGATGACATTTCCTGGTCGGGAACCGTGATTAATTTATAAGCCAATCCGTCCATTCTCATATAACGGCGCAGTCCTACATAATTATCGCCGCTGACGGTAATGGCAAAATAGATCGGGCGCTTGAATTTATTGGCAAATAAAATATCCAACACCATCAAATCCTGAACGCGTATGCCTTGTCCTTGAATGGTGGGTTGGACTTCAAATGTAATTTTCGGAATACTCATCGTGTCATGATTCGGCGGTAACGGGTTACCCGATTCTACCCAATCTTTCCAGTAAGTTTCTTTAGCAACTTCCATGGAAAAAGAGCGTGCCTTCCAACGTACAGGTTGAATAGCAGAATTTGGAATCTTCGGATCGCCCAAAATTTCCCGATCACTGTATCCGATAGGTACTTTAGCAGCCTTAACTATTTTTCCATCAGGTAAATGGTATTCAGGTTCGCGATTTTTCAGTTGATTAATATACCATTCTGTGTTGAGAAGGCTAAGGTTGACAATCCGAATGTCGGGGCGGACTTTTTCAACTTCCTGTAAATACCAAAGCGGGAAGGTGTCGTTATCGCCGTTCGTAAACAACAAAGCGTTTTCTTCGCAGGTTTCAAGAAGATTATACGAATAATCCCACGCTACGTAATTGCCTTGGCGGCTTGCTGTAAATCTATTATAGGCGAACATATTCAGCGGCAAAAGAATTGCCAGCAACGCAACTATCCCATATGTCGACCACTGCATCTTTTTGATGTCGGCAATTTTTTCTTCAATGGTTTCTAAAATCGAATAAATGCCTATACAGATCCATATTGAAAAGGCAAAATAAGCGCCGACATAAGCATAATCACGTTCACGTGGTTGGGGATCTTGTTGATTAAGATAGATGATTACGGCGATTCCATTCGTAATGAAAAAGCCAAAAGTTGCTAATGCGCGTTTCCAGTCTTTGGTGAAATGGTGTACGGCTCCGAACAGTCCGACTAAAAATGGAAGCCCATATAAGCCTCTTAAACTAAAAACAGTGAATACATAACCGTACCGATCCGTCTGCGTATCTTGCATTGCGTCCACACGCCATCCGATCAGGTTGCGTAAATGATCGATCAATGAGAGTGCTTGTTCATCCGGACGACCCATAAATTGCCAGTTAAAATAACGGACGAACATTTTATTGAATTGATAATCCCAGAACGGCGCCTGGCGCGGGAAAAGCGACATTTCGCCGTATTGCTCACGGTTCAAATAGCGAATGAAAGCCGTCCATGTATCGGGATCGTTTTGGTCGACGTTGGGATTAAGACCTGAACGAATCAGGATCATGGCATACGTGGAGTAACCGATGAAAATAAGCAGTGTTGATAAAACGACCAGCGATGCCGTGTGATTGTTGACCTTTATAAAATAGTAGGATAAGTAAAGCAACAAGGCGAAAAATAAAAATACAGAAATATTGGCAAGGCCAAATTGATCCAATGCGTATGGAATCTGAACACTGTAAAAAATGAAAACCTTATAAATGATGGCCATCGCCAGAAGCCCGATGATCGAAAACATAACCAGCGACGTAAAATTGATTTCAAATTTTTTAGTATAGATCAGAAAGAAAATAAACGGAAGCGCCAGCAAATTCAGTAAGTGCACGCCGATGGCTAACCCGACCATGTAAGCGATCAATAATAAATAGACATCGCTGTGAATATCATCGGGTTTCTCGAGCCAGACCGTAATGAGCCAGACAACAATTGTCGCGAAAAAAATACTTGCGGCATACACTTCTGCTTCGACAGCATTGAACCACTGGCTGTACGAGAACGCAAATGTCAATGCCCCGATGGCCGCCGACAAAGTAATTCTCAAACCGTCGAAAGTCGTTTCCGGCCGGTTACGCCATTGCATGATCAGTCGAACGGCCGTTAAATATAAAAACAATACTGCAAACGCACTGGCGAGTACAGAAATCATGTTGACGCGATATGCAATATCGTAATTCGTGACGGCCAGGCCAAGAGGGTAACCAATACTCGAAAACGGTATCATGGAGAATACACGCCCGATCAGAAGAAATAGAGGCGATCCGGGAGGGTGAGGAATCGCCAGAGTATACGCGCATGCGGCGAACTCACCGCAATCCCAGTATGAAACCGTCGGAGAAACTGTGATAAAATATCCAAGGAAGGCCAATATAAAAACAATCAGCCCGACGATTTTATTCATTTTGGCAAAATCAAACATGAATTGGTTAACTCCTTATAGTTTTAATTTATTTTCTTTATCTAAAAAATAATCTTCTAAGGCCGCATCCCACATTTTCATAAAATCAATACCAAGGTTTTGCAGGTTTAAATTCTTTAAAACGGAATAGGCAGGCCTTTTAACCGGGCTGGCAAATTCTTTGACGGTAGTTTTTTCGAGGCGTGTATTGATTTTGGCAATTTCAAAAATTTTACGCGTAAATTCATACCATGAACAACTGCCGTTATTGGTGGCATGATAAATACCGTAGCGATCGATGCCCATTAAAATTTTGATCTGCTGAGCTAGGTTCAACGTAAAAGTCGGCGTTAAAATTTCATCGTCTACAACTTTGACGACGTCACGCTCTTTTGCCAGCTTCAACATGGTTTCAACAAAATTGGTTTTCTTTCCGCGATTGGGGTGAATACCGTACAAACCGGATGTTCGGATGATGAAATATTGATCATGTGTCATTTGAATGTAGTGTTCTCCGGCCAATTTCGATAAACCGTATACATTAACAGGACGACAGAGGCTCGTTTCAGAATAAGGTTGATTTTCATTGCCGTCAAAAACGTAATCGGTGCTGATATGGATCAGTTTACTTTTGGCTTTGGCGCATCCGGCAGCGACATGTTTGGCTCCGAGGGCATTGACGGTGAAAGCTTTTTGGTCATCAAGCTCGCATCCCGGCACATCTGTCCATGCAGCGCAATTGATCACCCAATCCGGTTTTGATTCGTTAATAAATTTTTGAGTTGCTGCATCCTTCGTAATGTCGCACTGATCATGCGTAACCGGTGCCAGCGTGAAATCCTTTTTCAAAACGCGTTGGATATCTTTTCCTAATTGTCCCGTAGCGCCGAAAATCAAAACTTTCATGGCAATAAGTTAAAATGTCAAAAAATTAAATTCAGAAATTTAAAATATGAAACTCTTTTTTCTTCTTCAAGAAATAATCAACAACAATGCTGCGCGGATAAATCAAATGGCTGTAATGTTTCAGTGGCAATTTTGCGGTTTTAGAAGTCTCCCGCCGTTTTTGGAGTAGCAGTCCGTAGTTTCGATATATCCAGAAGTGCGCTTTTAATACGGCGACAACTCGCTGAGGTTCCCCGGAGAACAGACCGTAAATGGCCGAAATACCATCCAGAAGCATCCGGATAAAAATTATTTGTACAAAACGAGATGAATCCAAGTTTTTGAAAAGCGTTATGAGACTATTCCGATGATTCCAATACATTTTCTTTATATTCTGTGCAGGCAGGCTGGCGCTGACATAATGATAGACGATGGCTTGCGGTATGACCTTAATCGTAAAGCCGGAACGATGAAGCCGCCAGCACAGATCGATTTCCTCAAAGTGCATGAAGAACGTTTCGTCCAGAAGTCCAATTGTATCCAGCGCAGATTTGCGCAGAAACAGTGCAGCGCCGCTCGCCCAGAAAATGTCGCACGCGTCGTCGTATTGTCCATGATCGGATTCCATCGTATCAAAAATTCTGCCTCGTAAAAAAGGATATCCCCAGCGATCGATAAATCCACCGGATGCTCCGGCATATTCGAAGAAACCTTTGTTGATCATGGATTGCAGCTTGGGCTGCAAGGCACCAATTTGTGAATCGGCTTCGGCGGTGTTCACCAGATGCGTCAGCCAATTCGCATCAACTTCAATGTCGTTGTTGAGCAATACGACGTATTGACCCTTGGCCGCTCGGATGCCGAGATTATTGCCGCCGGTATAACCCAGGTTGCTGCCGGATTCGATGATTTTAAATTCAGGATAATTTTTTCGTACATGGGCTATTGAATCGTCCTTTGACGCATTATCGACCATAATCCACTCGACATTGGAATAAACTGTACGACGCAGTGAAGTAAAACAGGCGTCGATGAATTTCATCCCGTTATAGTTGAGGATAACGACGGAGACGAGCGGAGTGTTATTCATGGGTTAAAATGGCTGATCGTCTTGGAAGGACGGCGGAGGAACTTCCTGTGCGTGGCTCAGATCGATTTCAACAAACCGTGCAAATTTTTTAATAAATCCGACTTTGACGTCACCGACGGGACCGTTACGCTGCTTGGCGATAATCAAATCGGCCGGAACTAATTCGGCTTGCCTTTCCATACTTTCAGTGGCGTAGTAATCTTCGCGATGAACGAACATCACGAGATCGGCGTCTTGTTCGATCGAGCCGGAATCACGCAAATCGGATAGCATCGGTTTTTTATCGCCGCCACGTTGCTCGACAGCGCGGGACAACTGACTGAGCGCCAGGATAGGGACATCCAGTTCTTTGGCGAGCGCTTTGAGCGAACGGGATATTACCGCAACTTCTTCCTGTCGTGTTGCATTGGACTTAGTCGTAGCGGAAACTAATTGCAAATAATCGACCACAAGCAATTCAATCTGTTTTTCAGCTTTTAACCGGCGTGCACGTGCGCGAAGTTCCAAAATATTCAACCCGGGCGTATCGTCGATGTAAATCGGTGCTTTGGATAATTTTCCGACGCTGACGGATAATTTAGACCAATCGTTCGGCGGTAGCATGCCCGTGCGTACTTTATGTGCATCCACCTGCGCTTCGGCACATAATAAACGCATGACCAATTGCAGGGAGGACATTTCAAGACTGAAAAAGCCAACAGGTTTTTTAGCATCAACAGCGACATTACGGGCAATGGAGAGTACGAGTGCAGTTTTACCCATGCTGGGGCGTCCGGCCACGATGACAAGATCAGAGTTTTGGAATCCGCTTGTCATGCTATCCAACGATTTAAATCCGGATGTAACGCCCGTTACGCCGCCGGGTTTGTGATGGAAGCTTTCAATTTGTTCGAACGCTTTATGGAGAATCGGGTTTAACGCTGTGAAACCTTGCGTGCTTTTGTCTTGGGAAATTTTGAAAATCTGTTGCTCAACGCTGTCGATCAATTCGCTCGCGTCTTCGGTTTCCTGGAATGCCATGGTCACGATCTGGCTGCCAACATTGATCAATTTACGCAAGCGGGATTTATCGAGGACAATTTGAGAATAATGAACGATGTTGGATGCGCTGGGAACTTTTTGCGTGAGTCCGGTGAGGAAGTAACTGCCGCCGATTCTTTCTAATTGATTTTCTTTTTTTAGTTCTTCCGTCACTGTAATCAGATCGATCGGTTGAGCGGCCTGATATAATTTTAACATTGCAGCATAAATAATCCGATGCGCTTCTTTATAGAAGCATGATTCATCAAGAAAATCAGCAACCTTGGTCAGCGCTGTTTCATCGATCAAAAGGGAGCCTAGGATAGCTTCTTCGACTTCAAGCGCTTGTGGCGGCACGCGACCGGCGAATTCGAGGACATTGGAAGGTTTATTTTCAGGAACTGACATAAGATGTTAAGGTTTTTTTAGTTGAAACTGATTCTGAGGTGATCAGCCGGGTGCGATTTTTTTATGCCTGACCTTTTTCGCGTAAATGAGCCAATAATTCCTGAATCGAGAGAAATTGCGATTGATTCGATGAATTTTTCATAGCACCGATAACTTTTTCCAGCAGTTCCATCGTTTCTTTTACTTTACGGCATCCTTCGAGAGAAGCTTCGACAAGTTTCTCGACGCTTTCAGTATCATCGGGCGAGCATATTTGCGCGCGTCCGAAAATCGGGGCGATTGCATTATTAATATTATGGGAGATGGCCAGTAATGTTTCTTCGAGCGTTTTAATGCGCTCGAGTTCTTTTTGTTGAGCGGTGAGTTCGTCGCGGAGGCGTTTCATTCTCAACATGGCAAGAATACGCGCGCGCAATTCGATCAGGTTGTAGGGCTTCGTGATATAATCATCGGCGCCCTTCTCAAGACCGGTAATTTTATCAATCGTTTCTTTTTTTGCCGTTATTAAAATGATGGGAGTGGACTGAATAGCCGGATCGCTGCGGACTTCTTCGCAGAATTTAAAACCGTCCATTTTCGGCATCATCACATCACTGATAACTACGTCGTGATGTTTGGCCTTCAATAATTTCAAACCTTCAACGCCGTCATTAGCCAGATCGACCTGATAGCCTTCTTTTTTGAAAACCATTTTCAGGATCGACAGACTGTCGTCATCATCGTCAATAACCAGCAATTGAGGAGTATCGGTTGGTTCTTCCGATAATCCTGCTGACGGTTTACTTTGCACCTGACCGGCTCGAATCATTGGCTAAATCCAAATTGACTTTTTATTTGAATTGGTTTACTTTGTTCACAACTTCAAGGCAGAAGTAGCACCCAAGGGCTTGAGAAAAGCAAATTTTTTTGCGCGATAGTATATATAATTTAGTTTCGATTTGCAAGTTTATTAAATCGCCTCTGTTTTCCTCATTTTTAAGATAAAATTTCAAAAAACTCCAGTATCACCGGACATGACTGCCGGCGACTTTCGTGCAGATAACGACGGAAATAGGTTTTCGATATTGATTACATTATAATAAAAATTAGAAATATGTAGGGAAAAAACATGAAAAAATTTGCACTTCTAATGTTGATAGCATTGACCGCGGGCTGTAAAAAATTTCCAGATCAATCGTCGTTGCCTCCGCGACCGACGATTATCAAATATTGTTGGCAAACCTTTGATCTTGGCCTCAAAGATAAGAGTGATTTCGTTAAAAACTCGACTATTCTGACTTTGGGGCGAATCGGCAACCGGACGGCCGTGGAAACGATGCAGGCGATCGATTTTAAAGGGCGTCCGTCAGTCGTGCGGACCTATGTTTATACATTGTCGCAACTGCACGATACCGCGGCATTTCAGGCTTTACATGCCTATTTTTATTCCAATGATTTTCAAATTCGCGAGACGGTGATAACCGGTCTTGCGAAAATGAGCGATTTATATGATGATAGTACGATGATCCGCATTTTTAAACGTGCGATAGTGGAAGCCGACAGCATTCAGGCCGATACGTTATTATACGACAGAGATGAAATTGCGAGGGACAAATTATCGCTCAAGGCCAAGGCTGGACTGGCGCTACTGAAAATGAACGATCGTTCGGGGACGGAGTTCATCCGTGCGGCATCGGCTCACCCGGCGTTTCAGGTCCGTGTCTCCATTGTGCAGATTATTGGTGAAATTAAACCGTCCGGAGCCGTGGGATTTTTACAAAATTTTATGACCGATCCTTCCGATTACGTTCGCTCAAAAACGGCAGAAGCATTGGGTAAATTAAATACAACCGAAGCCAATCGAATGCTGAAATCCATGATCAACGATCGTTCACCAGATGTGCGGGCGAAAGCAGCTGAGAAATTATTAGCGACCGACGAGGACATGGCATTGGAAGTTTTATTAAAAGACTTCAACACGCCGGATGACGGATTGAAAAGTTCCATCATGCTGACGCTCGGCGATATCAAGGATGAAACAGCACGTTCGAAAATCATTACATTGCTGCGGGATCAGATGGCTGATTCAAGCGAGTGGATTCGGATCGCCGCCATCGGTGCTTTGGGGAGTTTACGCGATACGACATCCATTGATCTTTACACGGCAGCGCTTGATGACCGTTCATCGTCCGTACGGGAAATTGCTGTCGGAGTTCTCGCGACCTTAAAAGGCAAAGCGATGTTGAACGATTTGATGACGTTCATTAAAGATGATGAATATTCCATGCGTTCGGTGGCGATTGCCGGATTGGGAAAGATCGAAGACGAAAAGCTTGTGAGTTCAAAGATTATTCCGGTGTTATACGACCGCCTTCGCAATGATGACGATATGATGGTACGTGTGCGTGCCGCCTATACACTGCTCGATCTTTTTAATGACCGGGCTTTTACTAAAAAAGATATTTTTAACAGAACTTTCAAATAGGAGATATTGAAAGTGAAAAAATTTATTGCACTGATTGTCGTCGCAGTTTTGGCGATCATTTTAATTCGATCATTCGTCGATTTTTACAGCGAATTATTATGGTACCGTTCAATGAATTATGAAGAAACGTTCTGGACGATGTATACGACGGAATATGTAGTGGGAATAGTTTACTTCCTTGTATTCTGGGTTATTATCGGCGTGAATGTATGGATTGCTGCGCGAGTTCAGCCTGCTTTTTCGTCCGTCATGGGTTCGATGTTTCAGCAGCAAATCCGCGCTTTGACCAAACCGGCAAAATTGATTTATTTCGGAGTTCTGCTGTTTATTTCGTACGTGATGTCTGCCGGTCCGGCGTCGAATTGGATGCGCGTACTGCAATTCATGAACAACGAAAAATTTGGCGAAGTAGACGCGGTATTTTCCAAGGACGTCGGTTTTTACGTATATGAATTATCTTTCTATCAATCGACAATCAATTGGTTGTTCGCGCTGGTAGTGATCAGTATTTTGGCTACCGGCGCCGTGTATGTTTTTAAAGGCTCGATCCTGATGCAGCCGCAAGGATTCGATTTCGGAGCTGCAGCGAAACGCCATCTGATGATTCTGATCAGCTTGTTTTTCGGCCTATATATTTTCGATTATCATTTTGCATCATTTGATGTGTTGTATAACGATAACGGCATCGTTGTCGGTGCGAGCTACGCCGACGTGAACGCGCTACTGGTCGGTTATAAGATTATGATGGCGGTAGCGCTGATCGCGATGGGACTGGCTTTGGCCGGTGCTTTTCGAGGCGTGTGGAAGTTATGCTTCGGTGCGGTACTATTTCAAATCGTTGCCGCAGTTATCCTGCTCAAAGCTTATCCGGCCGTTATTCAAAAGCTCGTGGTCACACCGAACATGCTGGAAAAAGAAAAGCCGTATATACTTGAAAATATCAAACAGACGCGTCGGGCGTATGAATTGGATCAGATCGAAGAACGCGATTTTAATTATGCTCTCAATCTGACATCAGGTGATATTGCAGCGAACGATCTGACGATCAAAAATGTGACGTTGTGGGATTATCGTCCGCTACGAGATGCATATTCGCAGCTTCAGGAAATCCGTCCGTATTACAATTTTTCGGATATTGACGTTGACCGCTATCGCATTAATAATGAATACCGCCAGGTCATGCTGGCTGCGCGTGAACTTAATTTGGCAAAGACCGGCGGCACTGATAACTGGATTAACAAAACATTTGTCTATACGCATGGTCACGGAATTGTGATGAGCCCGGTGAACGTTGTCACGCAGGAAGGACAGCCGGAATTTTTCATTAAAAACATTCCTCCGGATGTTCATGCCGATATTAAATTAGACAGGCCGGAAATTTATTTCGGTGAGCAACAAAGTATTGACGATTATGTGATTGTGAAAACGTCTAAAGAAGAATTTGATTATCCTTTGGGCGAAGCCAATCAATGGACGTTTTACAAAGAAGATGCAGGGGTTGAGATAGGATC
>JAIBAF010000057.1 GCA_019695335.1 bacterium | reverse complement strand
AAAATATTAAACGAAAGCGTCATAGGCATTAGTACACTTTCATTTTCATACAAAAAACGCTGCCGCCGGATTTGATAAACTCGGACGTATCGACGGGAATCACGTGTTTGCCAAAAGCTTCAAGTTTTTTGATGGTTTTTTTGGCGGTCTTTTGGATCAGGACCGTGTGACCGTCGAGAGAAAAAGCGTTACATGCGAAATGGTCGTACGCGTCGCTTTTGTCAACATCGATAATGTGTTTGAAAAATCGTTCGAGCATCCTGTGGCCTTCTTTACCGACGCCGGGTTTGTACGCAATGCACGTTTCATGGTCAATGATGGCCAGCGTTGTATTGAGATGATAAAAATCCGGATGAGTCAGTTCGATGCCGACAATCGGGCAGTCAATAATCTCCGCAATTTGGTACAGCGCCGCTAAATCCGTGCGATGATTTTCGTGGCTTCCGAAACCTGAAATGATCAGGTATTTACCGGGATACCACAGTGCGTCGCCGTTGGATTCGAACGAACAGTTTTTGAGATAAAAAATCTCGTAGTCGTGGCGCCGGTACCAAGTATGAAAATACGCTACTTCCGGTTTGCGTTTGTCCTTACGCATATTGCTCATGATCACAGCCGGTTTGCCGGTCTTGCGGTCCATGAAAGGAAAACTTTGATTGGCGGAAAACACCATGTCTTCGAGGCCGTCTTGTGAACGCAGGACGGAAACGGTATAACCCAGCGATTCATAATGCCAGCGAATGTCCGACCATTGCTGGAAAGCTTTTTTGCGATCGACGACGTTCAGATTGCCCGCGCCGTTGGTCATAAATTTATTGATCGCTTCGGAGACATTAAAGAAATCGGGCGAACTCATCAGGATGCGGCTGGGTTCGGGACGATCAGGAAGTGTGTTTAATTCAAAATCGATGTCTTCAGCACGAAGATATACGTTTTTCATAGGTTGTTTTTTTGTTATTGGAATCAGGCGAAATTATCATTCCGCAATGATAAAAGAAAGATAAAATATTCGTAAGCCGCGACAGTGATTGAGAGCGAAAACGCTCATGCTTCTTAACAAGCGGCACTTGCGAACCATTGTAATTTCAGTTACATTCATCGTGCGTACTGACATCAAGTTATAATCAAGTTTCACCATCGGAACAGCAAAACACATATAATCGCGCAGAATCATACTTTCGTGTGATGCGTAAAATCCATCAGTTGCTTAAATTGACTGCAGTTAGTTTATTCCGGCTTTTGTAATTTCTAAAAGGAATTTGTATGCGATTGGGTTCGGCGGTATTGATACACTTTCCCGTGAAAAACCTCAAGAAAAGCTTGATGTTTTTTGAAAAGCTGGGTTACAAAAAAATTGCCGGATCCGGCGATGAAGCCATGATGACTGACGGGCTAATGGTATACAAACTTGAATCAGCCAGCTCGGTCAGAGCCGGATTGACTTATTTCAGTGACAATTGGGCATCTTTGGGCCAAAACCTGAAGCAAGCCGGCTTGGATATTGAACAGAAAGTGGCCGATCCGAATGGCGTCGTGATCAAGTGGGAAAAGGGCAGTCGTCCTGCCGCCGAAGGCCGGGCAATAACAAAATGCGGAACGTTTTATGAACTGAGTATTGAGACGGAAAAGTTCGACGAAACGGTTGCATTCTGGCAGAAATTGGGATTTGAAATATACATGCATAACTCACCGGAAACCCGCTGGCTCGGAATGCAGGACGACTGGATCAAGATCGGCATTTACGAAAAAGGCCAATGCCCGCATGTTTTCCGTACGCCGGCTATCACGTACTTCGAAGCCGACATGCCGGAACGATTGAAACAATTGCGCGGAGAACAATTCGAATTTGTCCAAGAAATTCAGGATAAGCAAGGCATCACGGCGGAAGGCATTCTGCAATCGCCGGACGAACAAATGTTGTTTTTATTTAAAGTTTAATTTCGAATAGTTTTTAACGTTCTAATATCATCTAATAATCATGAAATTATTTTTCATTATTGTCACCACTCTTTTGATTGGCGGCGGCGATATGATGATGTATGTCGCCAAACCCGTGACCATTTTCAGCGATAAAATAGAATTATCGGGGTCGGTGTATTATCCATCCGGCGATGGTCCATTTCCGGCCGTCATAATGATCCACGGTTCGGAATACGGCGTAAAAAAGAACTTCAAAGACTATGCGAAATTTTTTGCGCGACACGGCATTGTAACCCTGACGTATGATAAACGCGGTTGCGGCGAATCGGGCGGCGATTATTTGACGAGCGATTTTGTCGATCTGGCGAAAGACGTCGTGGCGGCCGTGGAAAAATTAAAGCATGATCCGGCGGTAGATTCCAATCGCATCGGTCTCTGGGGTATCAGCCAGGGGACGTGGATTGAATTGCTCGCCGACAGTTTGTCCGATGACGTCGCCTTTTTGATCAATGTTTCGGGTCCGGCGATGACGCCTGCCGAACATACATTGTATGCCTTACGCAAAGATATGGAAGCCGACGGATTCAGCGAGCCAACCATTCAGAATTTTCTGCGTGTGCAGGAAAAATTACTCGGGTATTTCCACAATCGGAAAAACTGGAGCGAGATTGTACAAGACTTATCGCTGCTCTTGCTCGATCAGGAAGCGCGGTCGGCTTATGACAAAGGTTATTTGCAGCATTGGATCGATCTGGCCGGTCGTGGCGATCGGTTGCCGTCATTAGACAAAATCAAACTCAATCCATGGATTCGCAATTATGCATTCGATCCGATGCCTTTATACCGCCACCTTTCAACGCCGATGTTGTTGGTTTACGGAACTAACGATGAAGTCATCGATGTCGAAACGAGCGTTCGCAGGCTTTCAGCGATGGTCAAACCCACTTCGCAATTAATTATTTATCCGAATGCCGGCCATCAATTGAAAGTCAATCGTTTCCCGGGATTGTTCTTTTCTCCTGTTTTTCCCAACGGCTATCTCGAAACGATGGCGGCTTTTATCAAAAACGAATCGATGGAGAAACAGCCATGAAATGTGTCACGGGAATCGGTGGAATTTTTTTCAAAACTAAAGATCCTAAAGCCATGCGGCAATGGTATGCCAAACATCTGGGCATAGAATTTCAGAATGAAAACGGTGCGGTTTTTCAGTGGCGTGACCTTAACAATGCCGAAAAAATCGGACAGACTGTTTGGAGCGCTTTTCCGGAAAATACAAAATATTTTTCTCCCGGAAACGCTTCATTCATGATCAATTACAGAGTTGAAAATCTGGATGCAGTTCTAAAACAATTGAAAAAAGAGGGCGTTACGGTCGACGAAAAAGTTGAAGAATATGAATTCGGTAAATTCGGCTGGATCATTGATCCGGAAGGTAATCGGATCGAACTGTGGGAACCAAAATAAATCTTTAATAAAAGAAAATTCGAGCTTTTCTATAATTTAATGTGTTTCCATTCGCCCTTACGGTATTTCCAAAAGCACATGATACCGAAAACAACCATGTATGCTGCCCATGCTATCCATGGTCCGAAGCGATCGAAATCCAACATAAAAGTCAAGCCGTAAGTCAGCGGTAGAAAGATTCCCCAGTTAACAAAAATCTCTGCGCCCATAACCCATCGGGTGTTGCCCGCGCCTTCCAACGCCGATGAAAAAATCATTCCGGCCGCATCGACTAATTGAACCAAACCTACAATGCGCAATGGAAAAACCGAATACGCAATGACAACCGAATCGTCCGTAAATAAGCGTACGACCCACTCCGGAACAGCAAGAAAGATTACTCCTAAAGTTCCCATGAATACCATACCCAATTTCATCGCTTCATAACCGGCGCGATTGGCTTTATCGGGATCGTTGGCGCCGAGATTCTGGCCGATCAATGTCGCGGCCGCAACCCCAAATCCGTAACCGGGCATAAACGAAACCGATTGAATATTCAGGACAACATTGACAATGGCGACCTGCACGACGTCGAGACGGTCGACCATCGCATAAAACACCGCCAATCCTCCGATGACCATGACGCCGCGGAACGCATTCGGTGATGCAAGTTTGATAATTTCAGCAATCGTCTTTCGGTCTAAATTCGACAGCCTGAAAGCATTGAATTCACGCCGGTAATTGTGCCCGCTGATTCCCAAAGTGTACAGGATAATGAATGTTAAAGCGATGACAAATGCTATAGCCGAAGCCAGCGCTGCGCCGCGAACGCCCATCCTCGGCGCTCCGAAATGCCCGAAAATAAACGCATAATTACCGACGATGTTGACCGCCAGCATCATCAGAGCCGTGATCAGGAATATCCGCGTTTTGCCGATACCGCTGAAAAATCCGCGCGTTGCAAAAAGAAGCGCTGAGGCTAATAATACACACGATAAAATATCAATGTACCCGGCGGCCAGATCGATCACTTCAGCATGCGATGATTGAAAAGACATGAGTGTCCGCCCGCCGAAAAAAAGAAAAAAAGTATTGAACACTCCCAGGGTGGTCGCAATCGCCAGCGCATTGTCGAGGATTTTGCCGCACTGAGCGTATTGCTGTTCACCGTAACGGCGTGAAACTAAAGCCTGCGCGGCTACTTCGATGGAACGGGTTACCCAGTGTACGCCCCAAAAGATGATAGCGGCCTGGCCCGTAGCCGCCAGCGCTTCCGCACCAAGCCGTCCAACCATCGCCGTATCGGTCAAACCGATGGCCGTGATCGATGCCAATCCCAGAACAACCGGATAAGCCAGATGCAACACTTCTTTGGCAAGAACAGTGTCAAGCTTGAAAAACCGGGTCCATGTTTTGTGATGGAAAAAAGAAAGCGGGCGAGAACGCATGTCAGAGTTTTACTTTCTCGATAAAAATTTGTTCCAATGTCGGGCGCACACGTTCGACTTTCTGAACTTCGGCACGTTCGCCGACTTCTTTGAGCAGCAATGAGAAGCTTTTTTGCGCCGGTAAATGGCCTTCGATACCTGACGGCGTCACAGCGGCATTGTCCAGTAATGAAAGTAATTTATCTTTTTCGGCCGGCGCGCATTGGATGCGAACTTGCCGGTCGTCATATTGATCTTTGATGTCGTGAATGCGTCCGTATAAAACCATCCCGCCGCGATGGATCATACAAATGCGTTCGCACATTTTTTCAATGTGATCCATTTGATGCGCCGATAATAAAATCGTTTGCCCCTTACGGGTAAGCTCGTCGATCAACTCGCGGATAAATAATTGATTGACGGGATCGAGTCCGGAAAAAGGTTCGTCGAGAATCAGCAGTTCGGGTTCGTGAATCAACGTAGCGATGAACTGAATTTTTTGCTGAAGGCCTTTGGATAATTCTTCGCAGCGCTGAGCGGCATAAGTCTGCAATTGAAACCGTTCGAGCCAGAAATCGGCGCGTTTTTCGGAGTCTTTGGCCGGAACATTTTTCAGCGATGCGAAATAAACCAACGTTTCACGGACTTTACTTTTTTTATAAAGGCCGCGTTCTTCCGGAAGATAACCGATTTTTTCAATGGGCAGCCGTTGATGGTTGCCGAAGTAGATCGAGCCGTGATCGGGCCGGATCATATCAATGATCATCCGGATTGTCGTGGTCTTACCGGCGCCATTCGGGCCGAGCAGGCCGAAAACTTCACCTCTGAAAACCTCGAACGATAAATCACTTACGGCAATGCGCTCGTCGTAAGCTTTTGTGACATGTTCAACGCGTAAAATTGTTTCCATAAAATTTTTTGTGTAATTCGCATAAGCGATCAAAAGTTCACTGAAACGGTCAACTCGTCTACTCCGAACTTGGTTCGGAGTATGTCATGAGCAAGTTCAGGTGCTTCCAGTAAAAATTTTAATCCGGAAAATTTCAATCAATTCAATTCATTCTCTAATATAATTTAAATCCGCCGCCGTCGTATTCACCTAATTCTTTCAACTGCTCCATGTATTTTGCACGGACGTCATTGAACAACGCAATCACTTCCGGTTCTTTCATATCGGCGAACGTCCAATTGACCGGCACGAACGTATGATGGCGAAAAATCAATTGCAAATCGACAAAAATATTTTTGCCGATATACACGCGGTGAGCGAGATTTTTCGTCGTAGCCATCAGCACTTTTGCATCGGCCATATAACCGGGATCGATATTGACTGTACGGGAGCCATCGATCAAATAATGGTCTTCAATCTGATTAGACCAGATTTTTAAATCGGGAATGTCATCGATGGCGACCAATTGTTCCAGAGAAAAATACTGTTTTTTGAGTTGTTCGCCGAATTCGCCTTTGTAATAACCGGTATGACTGAAATCAAACCACGGCGTGTGCAGGTCAATGGGGCCGAGCCGGCCTGTGATGGTTTCAAAAACAGCCGATGCATCGAAATCAGGACGAACCATGATACCGCTGATCAGTTTCACTTTCGGTTGTGAAAAAATTTTTCCCATAAAAATATCCGGTGAAAAAAAAAGCGTCAGATCAAATCTGACGCTTTAAAAATTCGCAAATGATTATGTCCGTTAGGCGGCTTTGGCAACCCGTCCGGATTTGATGCATTGCGTGCAGACTTTGATGCGCTTGACGGCGCCATTGGTCATTTTCGCGCGAACTTCCTGCAAGTTCGGCAACCAACGTCTTTTGGTTTTGTTGTTGGCATGGCTGACGCTATGGCCATACAAAGGGCTTTTGCCGCAAACTTCACAACGTTTCATGACTCATTCCTCGCTTCAAATTTATTATTTAATCGAATAAACTTTTAATAAACAAAGTTTAAAATGTTTTTTAAGTGGGCGAATCATACAGAAAAAACCAAGTAAAAGCAAGGGAAATTTTAGATTTTTAGGACATAAATGGCTTTTAGACGGGTTGGCAATTCGCTAGTTTTTGGCGAATCGGATTCTTTTTTCTGTTACTACGATAAACTGATCATGCAGTTGGCCTGCGTGGCCATCCAATACATTTTGAAGAACCTTTATCTTGTTCTCAGAACGCTCATCGGCTAATCTGAGGAATATGACACCTTTATGTTTTTTTCGTTCACGATAGATTTTTTCGCCAAAATCTTTGTCGTTTGTAATTATGATTCGATTCTCACGATTGGCAATTGTCAGCACTTCATCATCGGAAATCCCTCTTGAACTGTCAAAAATAGAATAGGTGTCATAATTCAATGATCGCAGCCACGTTGAGACGGCAGGGCCTGTACATTCATCAACAATAAATTTCAACATTTAAGCCATCTCCGGCTCCAAGGGCATGAATGTCGTATCTTCAAGAGATTTCGTCGCAAAAAGAAGACAGGCGTGAATATCTTCTTTCATCAGGCCTTTGTATTCATTCAGGATGTCTTCAGTGGTCGAGCCATGCGCCAGTAGGTTCAGGATGAATTCGACAGATAAACGTGTTCCCTTGATCACAGGTTTTCCGCCAAGGACGTTCTGTTGGCTTGTAATTCTTTCCAAAAGTTGCTGATCATTCATAAATGAGTCCTCGTTTTTTTGACGAGTCAATTTAAGCAACGGGTGACAGATTTCCAATATAAAAAACCGTAAGAATTCTTAATGTATAGATGTATTCACAACATGTCATTTGAATATCTGTTCAATCATTGCAAAATAATGAGTCTTCCTTCGTCTATATCAGTCCCGATTTGAGTGATCTTATAAAAATTACGTATGAGCATGGCTCCACTTATTATAAAAATCACACATTTAATTAACAACCATACTTGAAAATCCATAAAAACACTTTTTAAAGACCAGAAACCTTTATAAAAAGTAAGATATGATCCAAAAAGCCATGGGATAAAGCCGCTAAAAATTATTAAAGAAGCACGAAATGATTTCTTCTTCGGAATTACATAGTTGAAAATTGCAACTCCATAAGAAAAAATGCTAGTGGCAGAAAGGAGAGCTCCGAACAATAGAATAAGCAAATTTGTAGTTATGCCAGTGCGCACAATTTGAACCAGAACTGCAGTTGTTAGCATAACGCATATGAGCACGGGCAACAAGGTCAATCTTGAAATAACTCTCTCAAGTGCGGGCATGTTAAGTGATTCAGTATTGGCCATAAAATAACCATATTCCTACAAAGACGAAGTTTTTTAAATCACTCAACTTAAGCTGCAAAATGAGTTCGTCAGGGAAGGAGGCTAGACAGGCAGAAAGAATACAAATCCACAAAACGTGTTGCGTTGGTATTTTATCAAGATCTAGGAAATCCTTAACATTAAAACTCATTATATATTACCTCTTACGATGTGCTCATTGACAATAGTTGTTTCCGTGTGGTCGAAACTACGAGAGCTTGGTTTTATTTTAAGGGTGAAAAAATTGGAAGTCAATAAAATTTTGAAGTGAATCAGAGTAAAAAGAGTAGGATTAAGACAGGTAAGCGATTCAATCCTGTTCCAGCATGACGAGATGAACCATTTCGCCCATGCGCTGTTTGACGCGTTTTTGAATGCGGCGATAAAAGCGGATTTGCGTACGTTCAACGGAAGAAAATAATGTTTTGAAAAACAAATGACGCAGCAGTTTCATCAATCCTGTCGAAGGCTGAAGCTCACGGATCTGCTTCTGAATGATCGTATGTAAAACCACATCACGCATAAAAAGCTCTACATCCTGCTTCTTCGGCAGGATGTAGGGCAGATAGGCTTTATACAGATCGTTGTCGAAACATTTTTTCAGCATGCCGCCGAGCCCGTACTTCGCAAATGTTTCTTTGCGAATGCGTTTGGTACGGATGGCTTTGGCGATCTTTTTTTCGTCGATACGCTCTTTTTTGCAGATCCACAAAGCTGCACGGTAAGCCCGCAATAGATCGTCCCAATAATCTCCGGGAACTTTACCGATTTCCCAGATTTCAAATTGTCCCGGATAAGCGGCATTGAATAACAGGAACATATTTTTTTTGAAAATCCGCTCGAATACGGTGGACAAGCCATATTGTTTAAATGTTTCGCGTGAAATGGTTTTATCCTTAATACGGTTGGGAATAGCGGAAATTGGAATTTCCATTTTACGAATCATCCATTGCACCGCACGGACAATATTCTGATGGCCTTCGTCACCCTGCCAGAAACTATTCGGTACGCTGCCAAGTTCCCACGGCATGAATTCCGGATAGGCCGATCCGATGGCGCGTGAAACGGATTTGTAATATTGTACGAACATGTAAGACAGCCCGTTGTCGACGAATGTAGATTTTTTTATCTGATCATCACGCAAAGCCTTGGGAATAAGGTCGCGCTGAATTTTTAATTTTTCTTCCACCAACCACCGGATGGCGAGGTGCCGGTTATACTCATCGCTCCAGAATCCATCCTCAACGTGTGCTTGTTCCCATGGCATCAGAATGTCAGGATACGCGTTGCGTATCAGGCGATTCAAAGAATAATTAAAATAGCGGACGACACCGGTAAGTCCAACGGATGCAAAATCGCTGACGGTACATTCCTTTAAAACGTCGAGAGGTTTTTTTTGCAGGACGGACTCGACGGTAAATCGTGTCATGACCGCGCAGCGGTAAAGCGTATCGTATGCAAGAAAATTGACGGGAAACTTAGGATAAATGCCGAGAAAAACATTTTTATAACAGCCGATGATCTCCGGTTCATTAAGGTCACGTTTGACGTCGATGTCGTCCTGCTGAAACGGAATGCCGTCCGGATAAAGCCGTCGCATCTGTATGATTTTTTCTTCGAGGTATTCGACGGATTGGTCGATCAGCCTGTAGATTTTGTCATTCCATGCAAAGTCGCGGTCTTTAGCGTCCTGATGCGCAAAAAGCTGTTGCAGATATGAAAAATTATCCGGAGAAAGTTTGTTTTGCAGATAATCCAGAATTTCAAACGGCGAGATCGGGGGAGTTTCTACGGCAATGTCTTCACCGGAAAAATCGATATTGTAATCGTCGTGCAATTTGTCGATCGAAACAAACCGCCGTTTTCCGACGTCCGGAAATAACGATTTGCTCAGCTGATCAACTTCTTCTTTGATAATAGCCGAATAAATCGCTTCATTGAATTTTTGTTCCTGTATAAGCTGCACCAATCGTTCGCAACCGAACACAGACTGAGCCAATTCGATGACGTCCATGTCCGTGTCGGATACGGAAAATCCCATCGACTTGTGCTGACGGCGGATAATGTCGATTGCAAGTTGGTAACCGGCGTAGTAATTTTGGGTTACTTCCTGCGGTGTTAATTTCGGGGAATTCATATCGGGTAATACGACATACGATGGATCAAGAATTGCTGCAGGACTATGGGCTGGCATACCAAACCTCCAAACGAATGAGCGAATCAAGAGGTTATTTGCTCATTCAAAAATGATGTTAGAACAACGGAGGTAAGTCACTCAACCTTCATTTGCAGTAACCTGACCGATCGTAACTTAGTAAATTGTTAATATGGTTAGGTTTATTTATGTGACGATGAGTCATCATGAAACCATTTTATTAAGTTCAGGAAATCATCTACAGAAAAAAATTAAAGCATTTATAAAAGCTAATAAATCAATTTTCAAATTACAAATTTCGGTAATGATTTGAAGTTCTAGATTTGACATAATCCATCTTCATTCATAACTTATTGTAAATAGACGAAAACCGGTCAATTTTGTGCTTGCATTTATCTCTCATTTTAACTAAAATGCTCAGAATTCCTCTCAATCTACTGAGTGACCCTGTTTCGTCTGTACCATGGTCAACGGAGTTGTTGACAAATTTAGGAGGTCATAATTTCATGTATACTTCCACTTTACGTATGTACCGGTTTATATATGTTAGTTTATTGATCGTATCGGCGGGTGCTTATTCCGTGTACGGGCAAGATACAACGGCAACGGATACGACGGCAACCGTGGTAGAGAAAAAAATCGAACTGGACTCCACGCAGACACTTAGTGATAAATTGGCACAGCTTTTTACGCAATTTTACAATGACAGTTTGAATGCGGGATTGTGTTTTGAAATTGCCCAGGAATACATGACGCTAGGGCGCAATGCGTATGCATTGCGTTATTTCGAATCGTCCCTGCGTCACGATCCGACCAATATGGATGTGGTATATGCCAAAGGCGATTTGCTTCTGGCGATGGGGAAACGCAAATCGGCCTATCAGGCTTATTTACAGATTATGCGCGACTTTAAAGGTGAGGCTTACGTTGAAAGAATCGGTTCCCGATTTGCCAGTCCTTACAAGATCACACAAGTGACCAATAATTCATACAACGATATTTTGCCATCGTTCTCTCCGGATGGATCAAAAATTTTATTTCAATCCGATCGCAGCGGCAATTGGGACATTTATTCTATGTCGTTAGCGCAGGGCGAGGGTTCGCTGGTCAAACTGACCAACGATCCTGAAGCGGATGAAAATGCATCGTATTCACCGGACGGCCGTTATATTGTTTTTACGTCGACTCGCGAAGACAAGAGCGTTAAAAAATACAAACCGCGCGAAATTTACTACATGGACATTTACGGCAAAAATGTGAAAAGGGTGACGAACAGTTATGGCGCCGATAACTGGAGTCCTAGTTTTGTTGATACTTCCACAATTGTATTTGCCAGTGACCGTGCTGATTTTGCCCCGCATCCTTTCTGGGAGAAATCATCGGCATTGTATACCATCGAAAAATCGGGAAGCTTCTTATTTAAAATATTCCATCATGATTCCTCTACCAGCCGTACGGATCCGCGTATCGATCAGACCGGTAGAAAAATTCTTTATGCGAACAACAAAAAAGGGAACTTCGATCTTTATATGGCCGAAATGGACGGCGGTGAGAACGACGGCACGGATTTAACTGATTCAAAAGGCAACGATATTCAGCCGCACATTGCAAAAAACGGGTTATTCGTTACGTTCTCATCGAATCGTGACGGTAATTATGAAATTTACAAAATGCAGACGGATGGAAAAGACGTTACACGCATTACATACGATGACGGAGACGATCTCTTTCCGCAATTTGCACCGGATGGAAACAGAATCCTGTTTTGTTCAAGCCGCTTGGGTAATTTTCAAATTTACCTGGCCTCGTTGGATGATACGGTCAAACCATCGGTTAGTGATGTTATTGCCGCTTTAGAAAAGAAAATTTCGTCCGCATCGGATAATTAAATTCAAATTGTTGTAGTTTAAAAAAACAAAACCCGCGACGTCATCGACCCCGCGGGTTTTTTTGTTTGTATAGATGGATTTTTATTCTTCCATTACATTGACATTGAGTTCAATTTCGTTGCCAAGGACCGCGCGTAAACGATCGCCTTTTTTGACACGCCCTACGCCATGCGGAGTACCGGTATAAATAATGTCGCCTTTTTTCAGAGTGAATACCTGGGATAAGTAGGCAATAATTTTTCCGATTTTAAATATCATCGTTCCGGTTTTTCCTGATTGTTTTAAAACGTCATTAACAAACAGGTTCAGCTCTTTCGAATGTGGATCTCCGAATAGATCAGCCGGAATGATTTCGGACACGGCGGCAGAAGTATCGAAACCTTTAGCAATTGTCCACGGGCGGCCTTTTTTCTTGGCTTCTGACTGAATATCGCGAAGCGTCATGTCAAGACCGATACCGTATCCCAGTATATAATCGGTTGCTTTATTTTCCGGAATATGTTTTCCATCGCGTCCGATGACTGCAATCAGTTCCACTTCGTGGTGGACGTCATTGGAGATTTTTGGAATACTGATTGAGTCTCCATTATGAATAATCGCCGATGCTGGCTTCATAAAAATGACAGGCTCGGCAGGCAATTCCAACGGTTTGCCTGGATTCATCTCGGCAATGTGATCGGGATAATTGGCGCCGACGCATAGAATTTTCGAAACGAGGATTTTTTCGGATGTATTTTTAACGGTGGTATACACGGTAACTCCTTACATTTTTCCGATGCCTTCAATGATTTGCGTTGCAATGTCGATATTTTCCTGGTTTTTGTTTTCATCATGCCAGAATAATATATAAGCCGAGAAATTGGTCTCACCGTCAGGATCGATAAATCCAAGAACCACAAAAAGCAGAGGCCGGTCATCCTGATATCCGGTTCCGAGAATCTCATACCCCTCGAACCCGTTAAGATCGATTTTTTCGTGCGACGTAATCGTCACGTCATCAGCGCTGAGCGAGCCGAGAGCCTTATTGGCTACTTCTTCGACTGAAATCGAGGCATCTTTCCACGGCGAAATACTTAAAGTAAAATCTTCGCCGGATGCCGTGAAAATGTCGGCTGTACTTTCGGTAATTTCAAACGATTCCGGGACTTTAAAACGGATCGAATAGGTCTCCCACTCCATTTCTTTCCATCCGGATTGCGCCTGTACAGAAAAATTCAATACCAAAATAGTCCAAAACCAATTAAATTTGGCCATACTTCTTCTCCTTATTATCGCGTTCAAAGTTAAACAAATCTGTGCATACGAAGCAAGCTCAATCAATGGATCGCAAGAATCGGGTTGTAAAGTGAGTGGTTTCTTTTTAAAATGGAACAACCAAAAAGGAGAGTCAGGGCATGAATGAATCATTGGTCGATTACGAACGCATTGAACGCGCCATCGTATTCATTGAAAAAAATTATAAACATCAACCGAGTTTAAAAGCAATAGCTGATCATGTTTATTTAAGTGAGTTTCATTTTCAACGGCTTTTCAAGAAATGGGTTGGCATTACACCGAAACAATTTTTGAAATTCATTACTAAAGAACATGCAAAAGCACTGCTGAATCAATCGCGTAGTATGCTGGATGTGACATTTGAAACAGGATTATCAAGTCCGGGCCGCCTTCACGATTTGTTTTTGACGTGTGAAGCTGTGACGCCCGGCGAATTCAAGCAAAAAGGCAAAAACATGACCATCTACTACGGAAAACATCCATCACCATTCGGTTCGTGCCTGATTTTAGCTACCGACCGCGGGATCTGCGGTTTATCGTTTGGGGGCGGAAAAAATGATTTAAAAGAATACCGAGAACACTGGGCTGGTGCGAATTTTCAGGAAAATTTGAAAATGACAGATGGTTATGCCAGAAAGATTTTTAAAAATAAAAGATCAGGGGCATTGAAAGTACATTTAATGGGGACGAAATTTCAGATCAAAGTATGGGAAGCGCTTTTACGAATTCCAGTAGGGTCGGTCGCCTCATATGAAGATGTTGCAGCGTTAATATCGGATAACCTGGCGACGCGCGCCGTAGCATCGGCTGTGGCCAGAAATCCAGTGGCGTATCTTATTCCATGCCATCGCGTTATTCGTAAAATAGGTGTTTTTGGAAATTATCATTGGGGATCGGCTCGTAAAAAAGCTATACTTGCGTGGGAATGCGCTCAATTTGGAGAACCAAAAGCGTTAGAAAATTCGGCTGGAATGAATTAAAAAGAACGCATTTATTCTGAAGTGTGGCTGTACTCATACGTTTTGCCCTGCGGAAAATCCGGAAGCCCAAGCCCATTGAAAATTGAATCCGCCAAGATGACCGGTTACATCAACGACTTCTCCGATGAAATACAATCCTGGAATTTTTTTACATTCCATTGTCTTAGAAGAGAGTTCGTTGGTATTTACACCACCGGCCGTCACTTCAGCTTTTTCAAATCCTTCTGTTCCAGCAGGGATCCACTTCCAAGCATGAAAATTTTCTACAATTTTTTGTAATTCAACGTTGGATAATTCCGTCATTGGTTTTGACCATCCGCTCAATGTTTGTACTAAACGTTTGGGTAAATATTGTGTGAGCAATGTCACGCAATCCGTTTTACTATGGCGGTATTGTTCAAACAGATTTTCCAATTTCAAATTGGGCAAAAAGTCTATCGTAATCATTTCGCCCTCTTTCCAATAGGACGAAATTTGCAAAATAGCCGGCCCGCTAAGTCCGCGGTGTGTGAATAAAATATTTTCTCTGAATGATCGTGTCTTGCATGACACGATAGCATCAGCTGATACGCCAGCAAGTTCTGAAAACCGCGTTCGATCATGCTCGTTCCACGTCAGTGGAACGAGCGCCGGTCGCGGCGAAATTATATGGACGTTAAATTGCCGCGCAATACGGTGGCCGAAATCCGTTGCTCCCATTTTAGGAATTGATAAACCACCGCTCGCAATAACCAAACTTTCACATGTCCAATCGCCGTGCGACGTACGTATCATCCATGATGAATTTTTCTCGACAGAAGTAACTTTTGTTGACAACGCTATTTCAACGCCGGCCTTTTGGCATTCCGATTCCAACATCGCTATAATTTGCCGCGATGAATCGGTGCAAAAAAGCTGTCCTAGTTTCTTTTCATAATATGGAATACGGTGTTTTTCAACTAAAGCAATAAAATCCGACGGTTTATAACGTGCCAATGCCGATTTACAAAAATGAGGATTTTCAGAAATGAAATTTTCCGGAGTAGTGTGAATATTGGTGAAATTGCATCGACCACCGCCGGAGATCAGGATTTTTTTGCCGATGACATCGGCGTGTTCGATCACGAGAACCGACCGACCGCGTTTACCGGCTTCAATTGCACACATGAGCCCCGCGGCTCCGGCGCCGATAATGATAACATTTTTTTGACGGATCAATGAAGTGTGTTGATTGGTGATTTATATCCGATGCGGCTCGCGTACGATTTTCAGAATTTCATCGCAGGAAACAGGCTTGGGGATAATTTTTTCAATGCCGCTTTCGATAGCGCGTTGCTGATCAAGTTGAGTACCCCAGCCTGTGATCATAATAACCCGCGTTCCGGGGGAATGCTTTTTGATTTCCTGCGACAATTCCCATCCGGACATTTCCGGCATACCGAGATCGGTAAAAACGACTTCATACGAATGAGTTTCCAGTAATTTGAGTGCTTCATATCCTGAAGCGGCGGACATGACGTCATGATCGTCGATTTCCAAAATTTCCTGCAGCATGGCGCGAATGCCGTCATCATCGTCGATGATCAATACGCGGCATTTTTTCTTTTCAAATTCCGCATCCTGTTCTTGTGGTTTGAGATGATTAGTCGATTGCAGAAACAACGCCATTGGAAAACGGATCGTAAAGACAGTACCTTTTTTGATAGTGCTGGTAAAAGAAATATGCCCTTTATGTCGTTGGATAATGCCGTAAGCAACGCTCATACCGAGGCCTGAACCCTGATCGTTTTTAGTCGTAAAAAAAGGCTCGAATACTTTATCTTGAATTTCAGGCGCGATACCGCAACCCGTGTCTGCAATATCTACGGCGATCCAATGATCTTTTTGGACATCTTCTTTGTATGTTCGGATAGAAATGGCCCCGCCTTCCGGCATGGAATCGATCGCATTGAAAATAATATTGATTAAAACGTCTTTCAGTTCGGAAGCGTTACCATTGATCAAAGGGATATCGCCGAAATCTGTTGTGACTTTGATGGTAATGCCTTTGCCATGCGATTCGTCCTTCCACCGCGTCTTCGTAATATCGATGACTTCATCGATGATCTCGTTGATCTGCACCGGCTCGAACAATTCATCCTTGCGGATACGGGTATAATCCTGCATGCGCCGGATGGTCGAGGAACCTTTGAGAGCGGATTTTTCGATAATTTTTAATTCGGATACAATGTCGGAATTCTGAATTTTGCGCATGAGCAGTTGTGTGCGGCCAATGATCACGCCAAGGATATTATTAAAATCGTGAGCGATACCGTTAGTCATGACGCCGAGCGAACGGAGTTTTTCAGATTGGATCAGTTGTTCCTGTGCTTCGGTGAGCGCTCGCGTACGCTGATCAACCATGGTTTCGAGTTCAGTCTGATAGTCATAGATGCGGCGTTGAAGGCGCGCTTTTTCGATCGCACGGCGGATGCGGATAAGAAATTCTTCTTCTTCCCGTTTGCCCGTTGCTTTGAAAATATAGTCGTCAGCGCCGATAGACAACGCTTCGATGGCCGATTCACGATCGCCGAACGCCGTCATGATCACGACCGGCATACGCGGATACAGCGTCTTTGCCAAACGAAGAAAATCAATACCGTTGATCTCAGGCATCTGGAGATCGCACAGCAAAAGATCGAACTCTTTTTCTTCGAGTGTCGTTCGGGCTAAAAGCGGGCGGTCTATCGCCGTGACATCGTAGCCTTCTTTTTTTAGAAGCAGACTGATCGTGAACAACTGGGTCTTGCTGTCGTCAATGACCAGAATTTTTTCCATATTCAAATCGTGTGTATCGCAAGGAATATCAATTGGGTCAGCGTATTGTACGATAAAGCAATCAATAAAAACAAGTGCTTTTATTTTTTTTACTCACAAGACCGTTCAAAAATCGATGGTATTTTGTGACGAACCGTTTACGCTAAATCCATGGGAAGCAGAGTAGGTAAAAGATCTTTTCACGATCTTCCGGGGTACATCGGCTTCGAAGACCGCTTGATAACTTCCCGGAACAACGAATTGTCCATTTCTGTATTCGCCATCCCATGAATAAGTGTAAAGCCCTGCATTGAAATCCGAGTGAGAAGGAATAATGTATTTCAAAACTGTTCCTGAATTGTCAACGATATACAGCGATACTTTGGCATTATTATTGAGCGTCAACGACAGATGCAGAATGTCATTGTAATAACCGGACGGCGGCACATCGCTGCTCACGGTCCCTCCGCCACTGCAATCGCAGCCGTCGTCCGAATAAGTTTCGTCATCATCATATGTGGCATCATAGGAATCGTTTTCACAACTGCCATCATCGTTGCAGCCCGAGTCGTCAGAATCTGAAGCATCGGTATCATAGTATTCGTTATCCTCTTCCTCACAACTTCCATCATCGCCACAACCGTCATCGTCGTCCGAATCCGTTGTCATTACCGCCAAACGAACCGGCGGTTGTAGACGTTGGCAGTGCTGCGATTGGATCATGAAGGGCAAAACACATTCATGCCGTATCGCAGATAATATTTGAGGCCGGAAAAGAATGGTGAAAAATACAACAATAGTCCAACGGTGATATTTAAGAAATTGTAGGATCATGGCATTTTTATTGAGTTTAAAAGTGACTGCCATGAACGTGTTTCGAATTCAATGCCAAATTTCAGGCATTGCTAACATTCTAAAAATCAATTCTTTTTGGAGTGATTGAGTTGTTTGATTCTGTGACAAACCGGCACGCTGTGATTTCATGCTACTCAAAGAAAAATTGCCCTTTAAATCCCTTGAAACAAAAGGTCGGATTACCTATATTTTCGCGGATTTTCGGGAACTCAAATCGGGCATCCGATACACATAAAATCTTAGGAGATTGAACATGGCTGGAAAGAAAAAAACGGTAAAAGTAAGTCCGTTTAAAAATGAGCCGATGACGGATTTTTCAAAGCCGGCTAATCGTAAAGCATTCGAAAAAGCGTTAAAAACTGTCGAATCGCAACTCGGTAAAGAATATAATTTGATCATTGATGGCGACCGGATCCGGACCAATCATACGATGAAGTCACTGAATCCTGCGAATCGTGAACAAGTGATCGGCGTATTTTTTGACGCGAATGAAGAATTAGCCAATAAAGCGGTTGAAATTGCCCATGAACGTTTTTTGAAATGGCGAATGGTTCCGCCGGCAAAACGCGCGCAATATCTTTTTAAAGCTGCAGCGTTGATGCGTAAACGTAAACATGAATTTTCAGCATGGATGGTGTACGAAGTTGGTAAGAGTTGGGCTGAAGCGGATGGCGACACGGCTGAAGCTATCGATTTCATGGAATTTTATGGCCGTGAGATGTTGCGATACGGTTCCGATCAACCTCTCACCAAAGTTCCGAATGAAAAAAACGAACTCGTATACATTCCTCTCGGCGTAGGCGCCGTGATTCCGCCGTGGAATTTTCCGCTCGCGATCATGGTCGGTATGACAACGGCCGCCGTTGTAACCGGCAATACGGTTGTGCTGAAACCTTCCAGCGATTCGCCGACTATTGCGTATAAATTTGTCGAATTGCTTGAAGAAGTCGGATTACCAAAAGGTATCGTGAATTTTCTTCCCGGCCCTGGTTCTGGCATGGGCGATGCTTTGGTCAAACATTCGAAGACGCGTTTTATTGCGTTCACAGGTTCCAAAGCCGTGGGATTGCATATTAATAAAACAGCCGCCGAAACACAGTCCGGCCAATTATGGATCAAACGCGTGGTGGCAGAAATGGGCGGCAAAGATTCGATCATCGTTGATAACGAAGCCGATCTCGATAAAGCCGCCGAAGGCGTACTGGCGTCCGCATTCGGATTCCAAGGACAAAAATGTTCCGCCTGCTCACGCGCCATCGTCGTCGAAAGTGTTCATCAAAAATTTATGGGCAAATTACTCGAACGTGCCAAAAAATTGACGATTGGCGATCCGACGAACGTGGCCAATTATATGGGTCCCGTTATCAATGAAAAAGCCATGAAAAGTATGATGTGGTACATCGATAAGGCCAAACAGGAAGGCGGGGAGATTGTGTATGGCGGTACCAATGACGATAAAGTCGGTAATTTTGTGATGCCGACGATCGTCGATAATGTGAAACCCAAAGATACGATTTCTCAGGAAGAAATTTTCGGGCCGGTGCTTGCTGTCATCAAAGCAAAAAATTACGATGAAGCACTGGAAATTGCGAACAATACCGAATACGGATTGACCGGTGCGGTCTATTCTAAAAATCGCAAGAAACTCGAGCGTGCAAGAGCAGAATTTCACGTTGGTAATTTATATTTCAACCGTAAATGCACCGGCGCTTTAGTTGGCGTGCATCCTTTCGGCGGATTCAATATGAGCGGTACCGACTCCAAAGCCGGCGGCCGTGATTATTTATTGCTCTTCCTGCAAGCCAAGTCGATGAGCGAGAAAGTAAAATAAACGGAATCTTTTTTGATTCCATCTGCGTAAAATTACGCAAACATATATCCTAAGCTGTTCCGGATCGACCGAATCGGAACAGCTTATTTTTTCTTAGTATCGTTTGATTTTTAGATCAAAGAAGGTTCTTTCATGTCGGCTGACCAGCTTTTTAATGATCTTCGCACAAAAATCGATGAACTTCGCAGCCAGGAAAATAGAGTTGCGATGGTTGACGGTGTTTTGCGGTTTGTTTCAATCGCGTTAATCCTGACAGTAATGGCCGGTTTATCGGAATGGATATTAAATCTTGAGCCGCTCGGTCGCTGGGTCATGATTATTATTTTATTTGCAGGAACAACAGCCGCATTCGGTTTCTGGGTACTTTTACCGCTCTTGCGCTGGGTGAGTGTTTTACCATCCCATGATGACGTCACTCTTGCGAAAAAAGCCGGCGAACGGTTTCCTGAAATCAAAGATCAGTTGGCCAATGCTATTGAGATTTATCGGCAATATGCGTCGAATATTTATTCCGAATCATTAATCAGAGCGGCATTGCAGGATATTCATAACGCCGTTGCCCATATCGACTTGCGGCTTGCCGTCAACTATAATCGGATCAAAAAAACGTTGAAACAAGCTGTCGCCGTCGCTGCGTTGACGGTGATAATATTTTTTGTTCTTTATCAGCCGCTGACCGGTGCATTCGCACGCCTCCTCAATCCCTCGAAACATTTCGATTCCCTGGCGCCGTTTAATTTTATCGTGATGCCCGGCAATACCGAAATCCTTCACGGCGACGATGCGCGCATTACCATCCGTCTTCAACCTAAAGATTCATTAATTGCCGTTTTGCCTGATCGTTTATCGCTGTACTTTCGAACGTCCGGCGCTGAAAATTATACGGAAGAAACACTCAAGGCCGATTCGATCGGCACATTTATTCATACGTTTAAAAATGTTCGCCAACCTGTTTTCTATTATGCGGAAGCTGTCGATAAAAGTTTTTCCAAATCGCGTAAATTCCGTTCAGATGAATTTCAGATTCAGGTCGTTAAACGGCCGGCTGTGAAACGATTGGAGATTGAAGTTCAATCGCCCGTTTATTCAAAAATAGAAAATCGCGTGCTGGATGAAAATGCCGGCGATGTCGTCGCCCTCAAAGGTTCGCGCGTTAAACTCAAAATCGAAGCCTCTAAAACATTGTTAAGCGCTGTGATGGTTTTTTCGGACAGCAGTATTACTCCGCTTAAAATCGGAACCATTGCGCCGTCCAAAGCTGAAGTTACTTTTGTACTCACTCGCGGCGGCTCGTATCACATCGAACTCACGGATCAAGATCAGGTCAAAAGTTCGAATCCCGTCGAGTATCAATTATCCGTGATCCAGGATGAATATCCGGCCGTCAAATTGGTTTATCCCGAAAAAGATATGGACATCAATGAAGAAATGACGATGTCGCTGGCGGCGGATCTGCAAGACGATTTTGGTATCTCCAAATTATTATTGCATCACAAACTCGATCAAACTTCCGGTATTGTTCCGCCACAGGAAGACTATTCGTCGATGGACATATCTTTCCTGATCGATCGCGAACATGTCAATCAAAGCATTTCTTATAACTGGAATTTTACCGATCTGAATCTACAGCCCGAGGACATCATCAGTTTCTATCTTGAAGTTTTTGATAACGATGCGGTCGGGGGGCCTAAGAGCGCTAAAAGCCAGGTTATTCGCCTGCGATTTCCGTCATTGGAAGAAATTCTGGCTGAAGCGAATAAAGAACAGGATCAGGCTTTATCAAAGGCAGAGGAGTTAGTCAAAGAAAGCGACGATCTTAAAAAATCTCTCGAAGAGATCAATCAGGATTTATTGAAAGACAAAAAATTAGACTGGAAAGACAAAGAGAAAATCAAAGAACTCACGCAGAAACAGGAAAAAATGCAGCGTGAGGTCAAAGAAATGCAAGAGAATCTCGATAAACTTGCACAAAAGATGAACGAAAATAATGTATTGTCAAAAGAAACGATGGAAAAATACCAGGAGCTTCAGAAGTTATTGTCCGAAATCAATAGTAAAGAGCTGCAGGAAGCGATGCAAAAAATGCAGGAAGCGATGCACAATAATTTCGATCCCAACATGCTGAAAGAAGCGCTGAAAGATTTCAAATTCGATCAGCAGTCGTTTAAACAAAGTGTTGAACGGACGGTCGAACTTTTGAAGCGGATCAAAGCGGAACAAATGTTCGATCAATTGAAAAAACAAGCTGAGGATTTAAAACGCCGTCAAGATCAGATCAATGAGCTGTCCAAAGACATTAAGAATGACAATGAAAAAAATGCACTGGCTAAAGAGCAAGAACGCCTGAAGGAATCGTTGAATGACATGGAGCGTAAATCCGAAGAGCTCAAAGATCTGGTCGGAAAAATCGATAAGAACTTCAAAACACAGCAATTGGACAAAGCCATCGATCAGATGAAAAACGGTTCAACCCAGAAAAAAATGGATCAGTCCAAACAAGCGATTGCCCAGGATCAACAGAATCAACAACCGCAAAAAGAAAATCAACAGCAGGTCAGCAAAGATCTCGATT
>JAIBAF010000056.1 GCA_019695335.1 bacterium | reverse complement strand
TTGCAAAAGTGGAGCTGAGGGGGATCGAACCCCTGACCTCATCATTGCGAACGATGCGCTCTCCCAAACTGAGCTACAGCCCCATTGAAAAGAACATTTCAAAAACCGCGGCAATATAGAAGTTTCACCCAATAAAGGCAATATCAAAAATCACCCACAAATTCTGTTCTCAAAATACTGTACAGATAATGATCGACGCGAAATCCACGAATATTGAAATAACCTCTTAAAACTCCTTCCCGGGCAAATCCGGCTTTCTCGAGCAATTTATAGGAAGCCGTATTTTGAACCGAACACTTGGCTTCGACCCGATATAATTGCGCTTCATAAAATGCTTTGTGAAGGATCAGGCGCAACGCCTCAGTACCGTAACCGGCTTTGTGAAAATCGGATGAAATACTGTACCCGATTTCCCCGATAAGATGTTCCCATGTTCTGATGCTAAGCGTAATCCAACCCATGGGTGCTTGATCACTCAAACGCTCAATAATCCACTGAAAACGATCCCGTGTATAGTCGGGTAATTTATTACTGGACGTACGTTCTAAATCAGAACGGATTTGCTCGATCGACAACGGAATCAGAGGTTGATGTGCCCGGATACGTTCTTCACGCCGCCATTGATAAATGCGCGCCGCATCTTCGACTCTCGGATCGCGTAGCCTCACCCGGTATGCAGGCAGGTTCATGCCATAACCGGGAAAATTTTTGAAATCAATCATAGTTTGGAGCTTAATTTAGTGGCGTACTAAATTAGACATATCGCAAAGTAAATTCAATCAAAATACGCTCGCACAGGGGAAAATTATAATTGACTTTCAATTCGGATTTGTTTAAAATGGTTAGGTTTTATAAAAGCAATCCGGAACAATCATACCTTTTATTTAGCAGATAAAATTCAGGAGGATTACCCAATGGCACTTGATGCGTTAGGGATGGTAGAAACTAAAGGCTTAGTCGGCGCCATCGAAGCGGCAGACGCAATGGTCAAAGCGGCAAAAGTGGAATTGATTGGCAAAGAAAAAATCGGCGGCGGTTATGTAACGGTAATGGTCCGCGGCGATGTTGGCGCTGTTAAAGCGGCTACGGATGCCGGAGCAGCGGCTGCTGAAAAAGTCGGGGAACTCGTTTCCGTCCACGTCATCCCAAGACCGCACCCGGAAGTGGAAATGATCCTGCCCAAAAAAGGCGCTAATTAAAAAACAAATAAGCGTAGAACTGAATGGAAGACCGCGCGTTAGGTATGGTCGAGACCATGGGGCTCGTCGGAGCAATTGAAGCAGCCGATGCCATGGTTAAAGCCGCCAAAGTTACATTAATCGGTAAAGAATTAACCGATGGCGCCATGATTACGATCAAAGTCGTAGGCGAAACCGGTGCAGTGCAGGCTGCAGTAGCCGCGGGTGAAGCGGCTGCACGCCGCGTCGGACAAGTCGTATCGACCCATGTTATCCCAAGACCGGACGAAATGACCGAAGGCATTTTATACGAAGACGGTATTATCGAATGGCTGGCCAATAACGCTGAAAAAAGCGCCTCAAAAAAAAAACTGAACTCGTAACACTCGCGCAACAGGATATATTCCAATCGGTCCAAAAAGATGAGTCCATTCTCAAAAAGAAAAAACTCGTCAAACCCAATGAAGACTTTCACACATTTAACGTTGCTTCCCTCAGACGATTAGCCCGTTCCGTACCTAATTTCCCGATGGGTGGACGTGAAATTTCCAAAGCCAACCGAGAAGAATTAATACGAAAATTAGAAGACATCTTTAAAGAACAATAAAACCACTCTAACCGAGTGGTTTTTGTTTTATTATCCTTATGACGAACGTGTTAACTGAAAAATTTCAATCACTCAGTCTCTTCAGCCGTATTTTTATCATCACCACGGTCACTATTCTATTCACTCTGGGCATTATAGCGTTGATCAATCGTATTTTTCACCTGGCAGGAATTCCATACTCGTATATTTGGCTGATACTGGTGCCCATCGGTATTGCATTCATCATTTCATATCTTGCGGCAAAATTTGTTGAACGCGAAGTAAATTTTCCGATCCGACAATTTATTGATAGCGCCAAGGAAATCGCACGTGGAAATTTCGATCATAAAATTAATGTTCATGGAAGTCAGGAAATGCTCCAATTGGCGCGTATTTTCAACTACATGACGATTGAACTCAAACGGATATACGATATCAATATTAATCAGATTATCAGGGAAAAAATAAAGACGGAAGCCATTTTGCGTAATATTGCCGACGGAGTGATCGTGTCAGGCCCGTTTGACGAAGTGCTTTTGCTCAATGATATTGTAGAAACATGGTTTAATGTTAAAGAAAAAGATGTCCTGGGATGTTCGTTAGCTTTTTTTATTCCAGAATTAAAGCCGCTGCTCGAAAAAACGAAACAATCGTTCGGTAACGAGATTTTATTGGAAGAAATCGAAACCGAACACGACGACCCTGTATCCAACATTGTTTTAGCTGCTCACGCTTCTAAAGTTTTGGATCAAGGCGATTTGATTGGTATCGTTATCGTGTTGCGTAACATCACTAAAGAAAAACAAATCGATAAAATGAAGACGGAATTGGTTTCCGTTGTGGCTCATGAATTACGTTCGCCGCTGACATCGATAGCCGGTTTTAGCGAAGTGCTCAAGGATCCTGAAATGACGCCTGCCCGTCGAAAAGAATTTATGGATATCATTCATTATGAATCAGGCCGGCTTGCCGATATGATTGACAAATTTCTCAATATCAGCCGGATCGAAAGCGGACAAACGGTTATCAACAAAATTCCAATCGATATCGCTTCAACTATCGCGAGTGTAGTCAATATCAATGCAACGTTGGCTCAGAAAAAAAATATAAGCGTCAAATTAAATATTCAGGAAGGCATGCCATTCGTCAATGCCGATCCCGACTTGATCGGACAAGTTATTTTGAATCTCTTTTCAAACGCTATTAAATACAGCCGTGAAGACTCATCGATTACATTGGGAGCGGAATGGATCGATGAAGAAATTAAAATTTCTGTTGAGGATATGGGGTTTGGAATTTCAAAAGAGAATATGAAAAATCTTTTTCAGAAATTTTTCCGAGCTAAAGACGATAAACGTATTAAAAGTATCGAAGGAACCGGCTTGGGGCTGGCTTTTGTGAAAGAGATCGTACAGCAACATGGCGGTAAGATTCATGTTGAAAGCGAGTGGGGTAAAGGTTCAACATTTTCGTTTACATTGCCTGCTGGAATGCAAACATCCGATAAATACGAAGCAAAAATGATTGCATCAACTAAGTAATTACCGGGACATTCCGGCAGCAGCTTTCGTGATGCGCGAGACGTTGTTTTCCTGATCTTTGTATTGCAATTGATATAATTTATAATAAATACCTTCCTGTTCTAGCAATTCTTCATGCCTTCCCCGCTCGCGTATTTTTCCACGATGCATGACAATAATTTGATCCACGTGGCGAATCGTTGATAATCGGTGTGCAATGACAATAGACGTCCTCCCGGACATCAGTTTTTGAGTTGCCGCTTGGATTAATTGTTCACTTTCCGTATCGATGCTCGAAGTAGCTTCGTCCAGAATCAGGATTTTAGGATTGAACACCAAAGCGCGCGCAAGTGAGATCAATTGGCGTTGCCCGACAGATAAAGTGCTTCCTCTTTCCTGCATCGGTTCGTAATAGCCATTCGCTAATTTTTCAATAAACCGATCTGCTCCGACCATCCGCGCAGCATCGATCACGGCATTTTCAGAAATCGTTGTATCACCCAAACGTATATTATCTAAAATATTTCCTGAAAACAAAAATACATCCTGCAAAACAATCGCCATATTTTTTCGCAAAGCATATTGATCAATTTGTTGAATTTCTCTCCCATCGATTAAAATATTTCCACGTTGAATTTCATAAAATCGTGACAATAAATTAACAATAGTACTTTTTCCTGAACCGGTCGCTCCGACTAATGCAATGCTTTGACCTGGTTCCACTGACAATGAAATATCTTTGAGAATACAATCGTCATCGGTTTTAACGTCTTTCGGATTATAAGAAAAGAATACGTTCTTAAATTCAATTTTGCCACGAAACGGATCGATTGCCGGTGTTTGTTTCACATTCGGAATAGCATTTTCAGTATCAAGTAATTTAAAAACACGTTCGGACGAAGCCATTGCAGTTTGTAAAATATTATATTTGTCACTTAAATCCTGAATTGGACGAAAGAAAAGTAAAGCATATTGAATAAATGCGATAAGTGTGCCCAGCGTGATTGATTCACGTACAACTTCTCCACCGCCGTACCATAAAATCAACGCAATCGCAACCGAACTTGCTAAATTGATTGCGGGAAAAAACCAGGCATAGTGAAATATGGATGCGATGTGTGAATCGGTTAGTGAACGATTAAAGTCATCGAAATGTTTAAAATTTTTCTTTTCACGATTAAAAATCTGGACAGTACTGACTCCGGTAATATTTTCCTGAAGATATGAATTCAGCGCGGAAATTTTCAACCGGATTTCACGATAAGTGATGCGTACATATTTTTTAAAAACTATCGAAATGTAAAAAATTACCGGCAATACAGCGAGCGCGACCAGCGTTAATTTCACATCCAAAACAAACATAAAAACAATGATACCAATCAAAAGGAAAAGATCGCCAAACAGATAGACCAAACCTGAAGTAAACATATCATTCAATGATTCAATATCTGACGTCACTCGCGTGATCAGGCGCCCTACCGGATTTCGATCAAAAAATTGCAAGTGAAGTTTTTCAAGATGAGCATACAAGTTCATTCTTAAATCAAAAATGATTCGTTGGCCGGTTAATTGCGTCAGATAAATTACCGCATATTGAAATAAAAATTCACCGATCAAAAGTGCAACAAACAATCCCGCATAATAATTTAATGCACTGAAATCATGCTGGGCAAGTGCACCGTCGATAGCTTCCTGGACAACCTTAGGACGATAGGCATTGAATCCCTGAGCGCAAATCAGAACCAATACTGATCCCAGCAACATAAATTTATAAGGGATTGCAAACCGGATCAAACGCTTCATCAGGCGTGCGTCATACGCTTTACCCATAATTTCATCTTCATGAACAGAACTCACACATTGCCTTTCTAAAATTGAACTTGAACTTCTTCAACAACGCCAAACGTTTCCATCGGGGTCTTCAGGCTTTCGGTTTTTGAAACTATAGCCAAAATATAATGATTTGTATTTAGATACTTTTGTGCTGCATCTTTGATATCGCCCTGGTCGACTTTCTGTATCATCGTTACTTCGTCGTTCAAATAATTCAATGGTAAATGAAAAAACTCACCTTGTTCAAGATAATAAGCATAGTCGTGATTAGTCTGGATACGAAAAGGGAAACTTCCGGCAAAAAATTTTTTGGCGTCCGAAAGCTCAGGTTCTAAGACGGTTTCATTCTGCATTCGCTTGATTTCATCAAGTATCGATTCTATTGCTTTGCCGGTGTTATCAGTTTTAGTTTGCATCCGAACGGTAAAAATCCCGCTGGCCGCTCTTCGAATCAATTGTGAATAAACGGAATAAGCCAATCCTTGTTGCGTACGAATTCGATGAGTTAAACGAGAAGTTAATCCGGAGCCGCCAAGAATATAATTCATCAACACAGTAGAATAATAATCGGGAATGTTACGTTTGCATGCAATATTTCCGAAGCAAATGTTTGCTTGTTTTAGATCGCGTTCAACTAACAAAATTTTTCTTTTTGAATTTACGACAGGCTCTTCAAGAGGAGACATTGAACGATGGTCAGTAGTTATCGATGAAAATTGATCAATCAATTTTTGTATTAATGACTGCGGCTCGAAATCACCAACGATTGCCAGAGTTAGTCGATTCGATACTGCAATATTATGATAAGCTTTTATAATATCTTCACGTGTAAGTTTATTAATCGTAGTTGCCGATCCGTCAATCGTACGCCGGTATGGATGATTTTGGAATACCGATTCCGCGCATACGTCCCAAGCAATTTGCATGGGTTGATCGGCTTTTTGTTTAATATCAGCAAGAGCAAGTCGACGGGCCCGTTCGATTTCATCAGCAGGAAATACGGATCGGATCAACAAATCAGCCAAAATTGCAAGCGATCGATCGAAATGTTTACTTAATGATGTCAGTGAAAAATTCACTGAATCATGATTAGCCGTAAAAGTAATTGATGAGCCTAGATAATCGAGTCCTTCGGCGATTTGAATTGCAGTCTGACTTTCAGTACCTGATTTTAAAAGCATGGCTACAAGTTTTGTAAGCCCTGCATCATCGTCGGATTCCAGCGAGGCTCCGCCGCGAAAAGATCCTCGCATGGCTATGACGGGAACAAATGGATTGGGGCGAGTGATGGCTACGAGACCGTTGTCGAATGCAAACCGTGTAATATCACCGCTTGATAAAGAAGTAAGCAAATGCATTTATCCGTGGCGCCTCAATAAAACTTTTAATTACCGGACATAAATTTGAGCGATTTATAATCGCTGCCGATTATGACCGTTACTTCTACATACAATTGCGGATTTTTCTGCTGTATGACGCCGGATTCGCTGATCCCTAATGCATTTGCAACTTGAATTGCATTTTGAATATTGCCAAGCCTGTCTTGTACAACTGACTTTTTAAAATTACTGTGTTGCGCGTTACCAGCTTGAACGACATCGAAGCCGCGGGCTCTCAAAAAATCAGAAGCTTTGGATGCCAGACGCGGAATGCTCGTTCCATTAAGAACTTCCACGCGGATTACTGTGCTTTTGACTTGGGTTGTTTCATCGGCTTTTTGCCCGTTGTTTTCCTGAGTATTTTCAGTAGTGTCTTGTTTGATGTTTGGATCGACCGGTGTACTATTGAGTCGAATGATAAGCGAAATCACAAGTGCGACTACAATCAGCGACAATGCCCCAATAAGAAGGTTCAACAATTTATCCCATCGTTGATCGGGTGGTTTTTGAATAAATTGTTTCTGTTCACTCATGCTTTTGGTTATACTTTCCTGTTCCTGTTGCGATTGCGTTTCCTCTGAACGGACTTTTCTCAACATTCTTTCCTCTCCTATTAAAAAAATAACCCCGACATGTCGGGGTTATTCATTTTTATATCATTTTTTGATAAAACAATTTTTTACTTATTTCCGCCGAATTGATAATCCGTATAGCCTGTACGATTAGAAGTACCAAACGGGCTTTCAACCATTCCGAACCCCGAGTAGTACGGCGATGTACTGTAGCCGATATTCATTTGAAATTTACTATTAGGCTTATAGATCAGTTCGGCTCCGTGTAAAAATTGCGCATTTTTATTTTCAACGCCTTTAGGACCGCCGAATGGCTGGTGCATAATACCCATATTGACTCGTAAAAACAAAGGATCCGACAGTTTAAAATTCATTTGATTGGTATACATACCAATAGTACCACTTTGCCCGCCACCGCTATAGTAGGTCAAACCGTAACTTTGACTCATGTAAAATCTTCCAGGACTAAACAAACCGAATAACGATGATGTTACAGGCGTGGTGATTCCACCGCGTACATCAACTGGCTGTTTCTCGGCTTGCGATTTAAACTGTGCCTGAACGGACCCAACCACCAAGAGAATCAATAAAACGACCCCGCATTTCATGTTTGATCCTTTCTGATTTTACATGCCTTCATGATATTAAAATCAGACAAAAAAGTCAAGCAGTCGTGTGAACATTTTAATAGTTTCAATAAATTGAGAATTCCTTATTAGATAATCCCTAATCGGATGGCTTTGGCTACGGCTTCTGATTTGGTTTCGGATTGCAATTTCTTGTAAATTTTCCTTACATGATACTTTACTGTGTTGGGGCTTTTGTTGAGGCTAGTACCGATGTGTTCGTAAGTATCTCCAGCAGCTAGTTGATATAAAATATTTTCTTCCAATTCATTAAGGTGATAATTTTCATTATGTTTTTTAAAAATATTTTTTTGTTTTAGAAGGGTTAATACCTTCCGCGCAATTTGCGAGCTCATTGGCGAACCGCCATCATAAGCCTCCTTGATCGAATCGACCAACCGAATGGGAGAAGTACCTTTTACAATATATCCGTCAGCTCCGACCTGCAGAGCATCCATGATCATGTCGTTTTCCATATGGACGGTCAACATCAGAACTGGAAGATTGGGCAGAAGTTCTTTAACACGTCTGACTCCTTCTATGCCCGATATCCCGCGAAAAATAATATCCATGAGTAGCACATCCGGGACACATTTTTGAATATTATTTAACATGGCTTCACAACTTGAATAAGTCTGAATACATTTGAAACCTGGTATACCATTAATCAAAGCAGTCAGACCATCACGTACAATCACATCATCATCAACAACGCTTACTGTTACCATTTTTACCCTCTTTGAATAGTTGGATGTCTTATTTAGATCATACTTCTAAAGTAAAGTAGCTCATTGAAAGCACACTTGTCAACTACCTATATGGATAGTTGAAGATATGATCTTACCTTACTTTATAATGATTTTTCCATAAAACACTGTTAAAGACTACCCTTACGGATAGTATTAAAAATCCTGATCAACTATCCAATCCACCTGCAATAAACGCCGAAAACAAAAAAAGGCGCTATTCTGAAGAAGAACAGCGCCCTTTTTGAATAAATCGAATTTATATTTAGAATTTAATACCAACCGTAAAGCGATGGGTCGCATCGAGCTGTCCCATATCGAGATAGCCGTAATCCACGGTCATACCAAGATTATCGCTAAATTTGTAATCGATACCGCCGCCGAACGTCAAGCCGGCCGTTGAAGCTTTGCCCGTCTTGTAATCACGGTCTTTCTTCAATGTCGATGTATATCCCATACGGGCGAAGAACATATTCTGAAATCCATATTCAAAACCCATGTTGGTCCGGCTTGCCTGGAAGCTGTTGATATTTTGTTCCAGCATACCGGTAATCGCATTTTGCTCGTTGCGATATAGTTCCAGACTGGCGCCAAAATTAACCGATGCGGGTAATTCAAACGGCTCAGAATCGAATTTCAAGAATGACGTCTCACCCGATGCATCCGTAATCTCACGTGTAAGGCCATCGCCTTCATACTTGGCTTGCGGCCCGATATTTGTTACTGCAAACCCAAGCTTCAACCCACGGTATCCTGTATTGTAAGTAAAACCGAAATCAAAACTCATTCCCGAAGCTGACACCAAATCAATCTTTGAATTGACGAACTTCACTGTTAACCCACCGCTTACACGATCGGTGATCTGCTTCGAATACGAAAACCCTAACGCCAGTTCATACGGCGAATAAAAACCGATATTCCCGTTCGGACTATCTTCCGTCGTCTTTTCAATATCGCCGTAGCTCAGATAGTTGAACGATACAGCAAACACGCCCGCTTCCGCATACGGAAACGATACCGCCGCATAGTTCGAACTAATGCCGGCAAAGTGATTCAAATACGAAAATGAAACCGTTGCGCGATCCGTGGCCGATATGTTCGCCGGATTCCAATAAATCGCATTGGCACCGTTCGTCGTCGTAAGGCCGTTCATACCCATGCCGGCCTCCCGGGCGCCCATCGGAACTTTCAAAAACATGAAACCGGCCTCACCGCGTTTCTCCTCGCCGGCATATACAGAGATAACATATAATGCTATCATCAATATGGATAATATCTTTCTCATATGATTGTCTCCTTGAAAATTTATGCGATGGCAAGGCAGCTTTTTAAGCTGCCTTGCTTATCGACTGAATTATCGTACATCCGGTCCATTAATTGTATTGGCTTCCTGAATCACCGCGAATTTCACTGTCGCCTCTCCAACGCCCCGCGCTTGAACATGCAGAATATACATACCGCTGGCCACAAACTTGCCGTTCTCATTTTTCAGGTCCCACAACTCAGTTGAGCTATATCCGGCTGTAGCTGTGCCCCCTAAATTAAGCGGATTAGTGTTACGGCGGTCATTATTAGACGTCGCATTGTGATTGATCATCTTCACCAAATCACCTGACACTGTGTAAACTCTGAGCGTCGCCTCATCCGGCAGGTTCATGAACTTGATCGTCTTGTCAAATAAGTTTGTTTGATATGTCGATGCACGCGCATAATACGGATTCGGAACTACTTTGATGTCTTTGAGTTTTGACTTGATTGCAGCTTTGGGCTTTGCAGCCATTCCCGAAACATGCAACGTATATCGATCCGTCGATGAGTATGGGTGACTGACGATTATCTCAATTGTGCCTTCGTCAGGCAATTGTGTATAAACAGTATTCTGTGTAGTCGCATCAAAAGCCGTTCCTGAGATTGTAGCTCTGCAGAATTGATTCCACTCATCACCATCCATAGCAGTTGAGGCTAAACTTGGAATTGACCGTGGAGCCGGCGTCCATACGGCATAATTATAACCTGAGAAGTAGTCCAGCAAACTATATAAGGTTTCAGTTCCAGCTAGCGTTCCAAAATGCCCGGTTTTACCGCCAAGATCATAAGTAGTAGTATCAATAAAGTAGAACCCACGCGTTTCAGGGCCAAGGCCATCATCCAAGGGATCATTGGTAAATCCGCCCGTATACAATGAAAATCCTTGACTATTGCCGCCTACAGTATTACGGCTTCTCGTTGATACGTTAAGTTGACGCGGAGTCGCATTTCCATCTGCACCATCAGTCTCAAATACCTGGAAAGGAACCTGCATGTATCTTCTCAACGCTCCACTTCCACCAGTAGTTGAATATACATACTGCCATTTGGCTGGATCACGGCTAAATATTATTCTAAGATTACGGTTATATTCCGCTCCACCAGCATTATCCGGTGGTCCGCCGAAAGTAGCCGGATCAAAACCATGATCCGCATCTCCAATTCCCAAATCCTCATATTCTTGACCAGCAAATTGGTGGTCACCGTGTCCTTTAAACCACGCTGTGTCCATATTGGCAGCGGTATATTGCGGACCAGGCTGATATTCCACTGATTCGAAAAAAGTCAGCGGATTATAAACTTTGAGTAGAATTCCATCAATGATATAAAACTGCTCATCGCTTAAATCGTTATCTTTTACTGCTATTGTTGTTGCAAAATAGCTGTCATCTAAAATTTCATCGGTTCCATTAAAAATTCCGTCAGCATTGGCGTCAAAGAATGTGTTGGGATCGTCAAGCTTATTTGAGAACTTGACTTGACTACCATTTTTGATTGCACGATAAGCTGTAGTACCGCCGGCATAGCCTACGAGGGCTTTGCCATTTTGTGATCCCGGAATCTTAAAAAATTCAATGCTAATGTCCGTATTAGTCACAGCATTGTAATCTACAATTTCAAATTCTATCAAACCAGCACTGGCTCCTGCAGTATGTACAAAACTGTCAACTTGCGCCGTTGCTACCGAGATTCTATCCTTGCTTGGAACAACTGAGACTACGTTAGACGTCTGAGGTGTCTCAAGTGAAATTGGCAATCCTAACGGACCTGGAATTGCAGAGCCGCCTGGACCGACCACTGGACTTCCAACCAACCCGATATATGGTTGAGCATCATATGCAGCGACGGAATAATAATATTTGCGGCCGTTCACAACATCTTGATCGCTATAGTTATATCTCAATCCGTTGTCAGTTCCAAACACTACTTCTTCTGTTTTCAAAAAGCCGTTATCATCGATAAAAGCATTGGGCTGACTGACTTTGCCGTCGATTTTGTCAAATTCCGCAAGTTTTTCATAGCTGCCGGGTAACCCTGTCAAGCTTCTGTATACCCGGTAACCTTGAAAATCATTTTTGATGTAATCAGCTGAATAAGCTGTCCCGCTTAATCCCGCCAGTTCACCGAAATTATCGGCCGAATATTCAGCTGCGTTATTCCAAGAGATATCTACTTTACTGTCGCCTGGTACGATTACGATACTTGGCACTGCCGGAGCGCGAGGAAATACTAATCCTGCATTAAAGACTGTCTGGGCAAAGGCATCCGTGGTTTTCATTACCGCTAAAGCCGACAAACGGTTACTGCCCTCACCTCCAATTACACCGAGCCACATCTCCATGGTCGAATTTGCAGCAATCGTAAACGGTCCGACGCCATGCAAGATTCGTTGATCGCCCTTATCTGCGGTTGATGCAACATTGGGATTACCTTGTTGAGTAAGAGGGTTCCCTGCAAATGCATACTTATAATCAGCGCCTGTACCTGTTTTGGGCGCGCCAGCTGTTGTTAAACCGGCTAAAAGATTATATCGTTCTGCATTGGTATGCGGATCCGTACCATTAGCGTATGTACTAAATGACGTTGCACCCAGCCATATCTTATTGCCAGGTAAAGCCGTTACTTCATAGCGGTTAACAGCCGGATTATACGTCAAAATTGTTTTATTCGATGCAAATTTTTGTCGCAATTCGACAGAAACATCATTCGTATCCACCACTGGACCTTGGAAGAAGTCAAAACCCATTGTGGCAGGATAGGATTCATTCTCTGAATCATACACAAAACCGAGCCCGCCCAGTGTATCAATACCGACAATATCATTGCCTGCATCATTCACATCCGGATCTGCCCACGCGCCTGCATAGGCATTTGTATAATTCACATTGGTTTTGTTAGCAATAAGGAATCTCAAAAATACTACGTCAGCCAAAGCACCTTCATTAACGGCATACGATTCCAGCACTACTTCCAATCCCAATCCAGGGTTTGGGCTGGCAACCACTTCTTCATTGCTACGCTCTACATCCAAATCATTGAAGACCATCCATGATTGTGCATCAACAATCAAACTAGGATTATTGGAAGCATCACGAAGGCCAGGCCATGCCGCCCAGTCCGCTACTCGATCTGCATCATCGCCTTGTCCTTGATTATCTTTATTGATCACATAGACCTTATTGGCAGGCAATGCCGGATCTTCTGCCTGTAATGAACTAAACGGAAGATTCGAATTTAAAATATGCCCTGGCTGAAATTCTGAAGAGTGTTCCACTTCGCTGGAAACTTTGTCAGTTCCTTTCAAGGCTGCTACATAAAAGCCAGCTGCATACACAATCGTGCGGCCCGATCCACGAGGAAATTCACCACCCGATCTATTTTTATTGCCGTCTATATCCGGCGAATCGAAAAAATACGAGCCGGTATTAGTCATAATATACTTCCAGTTATTAGCACCAATAAAAATAGCATCACCTTCAATATCTGGTTTTTTAATTTTAGCCTTCAATCGCGTTATCGAATCTTCACGAGCAATACCTAGCGATAGGTACATGAGGCTGATCGCCATGGCCGTTAGAATACCCGCAGCAATAACGAATAACTTTTTCTTGTTCATATAATTACAACTCCGTTTGTTAATTCTTTTCTTACTAGTATCAGAATAAGAAAATTAGAAATTGAAAATGACGCCTAGACGAGCCTGACGAGGTGTGTCATAACTTAATCCGTCACGGAAATTGACTTGATATTGAAGCAATTGGCGTTCACCTAAACTTTGGCCCGCTTTTGTATCGAGAAAACCGTTGTCATCTGCTAAACCAGTTGCCGAGTAAACAGTTAATATATTTTTCCGATCTAATAAATTTAAAACCTGAACATACACATTCATGCTCATGTTGTTGCCAAAATTCACTGTTTTATCTGCTTTCATGTCAATACGGAAAGTCCATGGTTGACGTTGTGAATTACGGCGACCCACGACTTTACCTTGGGGAACGCCAAACACCTGTATTGGTACCACTGACGTTGGAGTGTATGGCAATCCACTACCTGCATTAACTAAAAAGTTAATACCTGCATTCTCCAATATCTTGTGTCCGCCTAATTCCGGGCCTTCGGCTTTGGAATTACGAATGTCAAGCGTAGCATTGATATTGTGGGTTTGATCGAAATTAAGCGGCGCATTGAATTTTGCATCCGAATAACCCAGCCATGAAGCACGGAAACCGGTGTTTTCACCAGAACCCGAGCCACGAGCCGATTGAAATGTATAATTTAAACGTCCGGAAAATTTGGAAACGCGGCGAACTTCGAAAGCAATGTTGATGCCTTGAATAACGCCTTCATCGGTATTAACATTCATAATCAAACTATTAGGCCTTGATGCAATTGATTGTGAGTTAATTAAGTCCTGGATATCTTTGTAGTAGGCATTTACGTCAATTGCGACATTATCACTCAGCGCCCTTCTCACACCGACTTCATATTGCGTGCTCTTCTCGGCTTTTAGATTCGGGTTGCCAACTGTTCCGGCAAATGGAGGATAAAGAGACATCCTTTCCAAGAAACTCGGGCTCACATATAAATTCTGTAAATTCGGTTGTTGGAAAAACTTACCGTAACTCATACGGAATTGCGTTCTTTCAGAAACAGGAAAACTTACACTGAACCGGGGACTAATTTTATGATCTGTTTTAGCGCTTTCATAGTCTTCAGGCCCCAGAGTGCCTGACCACAATCTATCTGTTGTATTAGGTTGGTAGCCACTAACACCGTTTTTATCAGTAAACTTACCGGCTTGACTGGCGTCAACTTGTCCTGTTGGATCTGATTGATCTTTCAATCGTTTCACACCAGGATTAAACAAGTCATATCTTAATCCCGCGCGAATTACCAATCCTTCATGTTCCAATTTGTCCTGCAAATAAGCGGAAAAACTATTAGGTTTAGCTGGACCAAGAATTTTGTTTTCTAAATCATCTTTGCTGATCTTGATCGCTTCGTAATTAGAATTTATAATATAGCCAATATTATCATTGGCACCGGAAATTGGATTATCCGGATCAACGATATTTAAAAACCGCACCCAATGATAAAAATAATCAACGCCGGCTTTGATCTGATTATTCTTGTTGATCTGATTGGTGTAGTTGGATTTGAATGCGATATATTTATCCTCATCGGAACGATAATTCAAGGCGCCACGGCCAATGTCATTTAACAAATTATCATTATAAAACGAAGAATAACCTGTATTCCCCTTAATCGTTGATGAATACGATTCAAGCCCATTCCATCCTAATGCATCATTCGTAAGACGACGTTTGCTGCTATAACCATTAACGCCGAAATCAAAAAAGCTTCTCTCGTTGATTGTATAAGTTGCAGTACCACCAATATTCAAGTTATTAATGTCGCGTAGTAATTGGCTATTGGGATTCAATACACGCGACATTAGAAAGCTTCTGCGATAGGTTTGAGAGTAATTACCAGATAAATCCACTCGGAGGCGGTTGGCAATAACATCAAAGGTCAATTTACCTTGGAGGTTATAACCACGATCGCTGTTCATACCGATGCCCCCTCCTCGGGAAGGGCGTGCACCTTTTTTGAACTTGACATTGCCATGGCTGTCCAGATCCCATATTACAGTATCCATCCGCGATGGATCATCAATTGTGATATTCGGATCATTCGGATCATCCTTTCGTGCCGATATGCCAAGATTTGACAATTCAAAGACCGGGTGCCCATTCACACTAGGTTCAGCATCTTTGATATTACGACCTTCAGCCGAAACATAAAAACGTATTTTATTACTGCCAGGAATAATTGGACCGCCAATACCGCCGCTGAACACATTGTAGCCATACGATTCAGCAATACCTAATCCACCCGGATCGCCATTCCATTCAACATTACCTGAATAGCGAGTTCCACCAGACTTGGTTGTAACTTGGATGATACCCGATTGGTTACGACCGTATTCAGCATCAAAACCGCCAGTAATCACCAACAATTCTTCGACAGCACCATTGGGCACGGTCGCGTTAGCAGTACCGGTCAAAAGGTTGTTTTGCTGGAAGCCATCCATATAAACACCGGTTTCATTAGGACGACCGCCACGTACGCTCACGTTTGCTGTTCCACCGTCCAAATTGCGCGTCTTTGTATCAACAGTAATACCCACTCCTAAATTAGCCGCCGCCTGAAAACCGCGAACCGGCATATTCTTGATTTCTTCGGATGACGTCACGGTCATAGTCATCGTTTGATCTTTTTGAATCAGCGGACGTTCCGCTACGATCACGACTTCTTCGCCGCCGAGCGATTCTGGGGAAAGATCGAAATCCACACGAGTCGTGAAATCCGGCAATACGCGGACATTTTGTTTGGTAATTTTAGTGTAACCGATCATGCTGGTGCTGAGCGCATAAACGCCCGCCGGTACATTAATGATTGTAAACTCACCTTGTGCATTAGTCGCGGCGCCCATTGTGGTTCCATCGATTATAATATTCACACCCGGAAGGGCATCGCCTGTCTCTTTGTCCTTGACCATCCCGGTAATTTTACCGTTCGTGCCGGCAAACAAGGACAACGGAACCAATGAAAAAGCCATTGCGAAAAGCAATGTGAATTTTCTAAATGTCGTAGAGAACATACTGTGTTTCTCCTTAGAATAAATTAAATTAACTTAGTTAGTGAAAAAATTAAAACAACTCGTATAAAGCGTGTCTTTCACCTCCAATCTTGAGATTTGTAATCATTAAAAAATGAAGTTGATACTCACGAAATAGGAATGCGAAATACTGTTTTTTTCACCAATTTTGATAGGACTTTACTTTGTCTTTCGAAAAACCAAAAGACATGCTTAAGTAAGATGTGTATTTACGATCTTCAAATACATGATAAGACTTCACAAGATAGAGTTATGAATATGTGATTACAATTGGGCGAGTGGGTGAAATTACGATAAAATAAATAAATTATAATGGATTTTGACCTGATCAGGTCAATTAATGGAATAGATTTATTGAAGCTTTATCCGTGGATCGGCCCATGCATAGAGTACATCGGCTAACAAATTTCCTGCAATGACCATGATGCCGGCCACAAGTGTATTGGCTATGATTAAAGGATAATCGCGAGCAAAAATAGCGTCCACCGTCACTCTTCCCATGCCCGGCCATGCAAATATAACTTCAGTAATCACGGCACCGCTTAATAGAAAAGGAAATGATAACCCGATAATGGTAATCAGAGGAAGGAGCGCATTGCGAAATGCGTGTTTGTATACTACTTTTTTTTCATCCAAACCTTTTGCACGAGCGGTACGAATATAATCCTGGCCAATGACTTCGAGCATGCTACTCCGCATATACCTTACTGTAGACGCGGCGGAGGCAATCCCCAGTACAAAAACCGGCATAATCATGTGTGAAATTGTATCCCATATATACCCAAATGTATTCAATTGATCCGCGTTCACACCATGCATTTGGGATGCGGGCAGCCATCTCAAACCAAGAGAAAAAATTAAAATCAACATCAAGGCCAGCCAGAAATGCGGCATGGAATAAAAAAACAAGCTTCCAACAGTAATAATATGATCGGTTTTTCTTTCGCGATTCAAAGCAGCAATAATTCCAATCAAAACGCCCACCAGTAAATCCACCAATAAAGCTACCCCGGTCAGTAACAACGTATTCGCCGTCGATTCCAGAACAATATCAAAAACCGGACGGTGTTTACTAAATGAAATTCCGAATTCCCCCTGAAATACGCCATCAAACGGAGGAATGACTCCCAGCCACTTTCCGTATTGAACCATTAAAGGATCATTCAAGCCTAAATTCTCGCGCATCCGATCGGCCGCATCGGGATCGATATTAGGATCGATATACATAGCCGTCGGATCGCCCGGCGCAAGCCTGATCAGGAAAAAAGTCAGCGTCAATAATCCGAAAATTAACGGCACAGATCCGATTAATCGTTTTGTCGCATAGCCAATCATAACCCGATCTCATTCGGTATTCTATTTATCAACTTTGTACCAATTATAATATTCATGATACCCAGACAAAATATCAACGTGCGTGCCTTTCAAACGATTATTGATTCCCACGATATTATCAAACCAGAACAAATACGTCACCGGTTGATCTTGATTCAAAATAACCTGTATTTTTTTCCAGACTTGCCCTGTGTCAGACGGACCATTTTTACCGGACGCGGCATCCAGCAAACTGTCAATGGTCGGATTTTGATAGGCGCAAACATTAAATGTATTTTTCTCCAGGTTTGACCCGATTTGAGACCGCAAGTCGATCGTCATCGCTGTATTCATACCACCGATAAAAGCATCGAATTCCCGATTACGCAAACCCGAATTGAACACATTCGTCTCAAGTAACTGCGCGTGCGCTTCAATTCCGATTTTTTTGAGTTCCGATATGATAAATTGCATCGCATAGGCACGCCTTGAATTTCCGGTATTGGTTGTAATGGTAAATTCAAATTTCCTTCCGTCTTTATCGAGAAAACCATCACCGTCGTGATCCTGCCATCCTGCTTCCGCCAATAATTGTTTAGCTTGGTCTATATTATATGGAAGCGGATTAATCGTGTCATTGAAAGCCCATTTGAAAGCCGGAGAAATAGGGCCATTGCAGATTTGACCGTATTCGCCTAACCAACTTCGAATCAATTCTTCACGATTAATGGCCATCGTTAAGGCTTGCCTCACTTTCCGATCGGCAAACAGAAAATGAGGCCTGACGCTTTTATTTTTTTTGTAAACTTCTATATCAATATGACTCCACCCGATATAATCGAAACGACGAAACCGTTGTTTTTCAATCCGCATCCCGGGATCACTTTCGAGCCCCCGGGCTTCATCCGGTGACAATCCTTCAAGAAGATCGACATTCCCCGTCTTCAATTCGATCAACCGAGTATTAGCATCAGGAATAATTCGAAAAATAATTTTATCTAAATATGCTTCGTGCGGAATTCTCCATCGGCCATTTCGAGCCAGAACGATTTCTTGTTTGCGTGTCCATTTTTCAACCGTATAATGTTTGGCCGTAACCGGTTTTTCTTGATTCATAGCGAAAGCCCGAAGATGTTCCACATCGACAAATTCATAAATGTGTTTTGGAACAAAATTCAACGCCGTATGAGTCAATTGCTGAAACCGGTCATAGGCGGCCGTGAAATTGAAAACGATCGTCGAGTCATTTTCAGCATGCACTGACCGGTCAATATCAATTTCACCGGATTCGTTTTTAAAAAAATAATTGAAATAACTTTTCCGCACATTTGGAATTTTTGGATTAGCGTACAGGCCGTAGCTAAACTTAATATCATGCGCTGTTATTGGAATTCCATCAGACCAGACAGCGTCTGTTCGCAGATAATAGGTCAACGTTCGTCCGTCATTCGACCAGTGCCATGATTTAGCTAACGACGGTATATATTCAGTTCGACCGGTTGTTGTATCAAAGTTCAGTTCAATCAAATCCGGAAAAGTAAATTGCAAAATTGTACCGGTAGAACTGCTTGACCAAAAAATCGGATCGAGTGCATCCGCGTCAGCTGATAGGGCGATGACAGCTGTTCCACCGATTTGGATTTCGGGAGAACGGCTACAACTAAAAAATAATATGAATAAAATAATTAATGGCAGCCTAGACCGGATCATGAGAGATTTCCCGGAATGATGAGTTTCATTGATTAGCTGAAGATAAAATAATATACGAAAATATAAGTTGCCGGGGCCACGAACAGCAAGCTGTCAAATCTGTCCAAAATTCCGCCATGTCCCGGAATGAGCGTTCCGGAATCTTTTACTTGGGCGTCTCTTTTGAGTAAGGATTCGGCCAGATCACCTAATTGGCCCAAAGTTCCAGCAAAAAAACCAATAACAAATGTCTGCGGCAATGTGAGAATAAATGTATTACCTGAAATTTCATAAATCCATCCAACCAACCATACTCCTAATAACGCGCCGAAAAAACCCGTTACAGCGCCTTCCCATGTTTTCTTTGGACTCACCCTCTCAAAAAATTTATGACGCCCGAAAAGCCGGCCTCCGTAATAGGCCAACGTATCACATGCCCATATTCCGCTCAGTACAACAAAAATTAATTGCGCTCCGGCCATGTCCGGCAGATGCCGTTCTATCGGTATACGACGCAACATCAATAAACTGGTCATCATCAAAGACACATACAAAAATGAAAATATCGTAGTTGAAATATTCAATATGGCCGACCCTTCATTGCGGAATAATTCCACCAATAAGACAGCCAATAAAAAAATCAGTATCACCGGCAGCGCGAAAAATGAAAGATTAAACTGGAATAATCCCGCCCACACAATTGAAAATCCGACTAGCAAAACCACTTGAGGCAACGCATTTTTTTGTTGTGCCAATTTCGCCGCCTCCAACACGCCAAAAATTATTAACAATTCTATCAAGATAAAAAAATACCATCCACCTGAAATCGTTGCCGCGACAAAAAAAGGAATAGCGACTACGGCCGCAATAATACGTAAAACACCTGAACTCACTTCAACACCTCTGAATTGATTGGCTATGCAATGATATTTTAAAAATATACAGGAAGAAATTATGGTTCAATGAAATAAAAAAAGCGTCTTTAAAAGACGCTTTTAAAAATAAAACTTAAATTATTAAAAATTAGTTTACGGTTTGATCAAAAAGGCTGCGCTCAATAATTTTAGACTCGTCGATCAACATGACCGGAATATTGTCTTTCACGGGATATTGACGACGGCATTCTGAATTGGTACAAAGAAGCGTTTCGCCGTTTTCTTTCAGAGTGGTTTTGCACGCTGGACAGACAAGAATTTTGAGAAGTTCTTTATTAAGCATGTTATATATTAAGACAGAACAGCCCCGCAGTTACCGCACAGTTTGACTTTTCGTTCGAGGAACTTCCATGCACCGCTTTTTTCTGAAACTTTCGATTCGATAAATTTTGCGTAACCGGCAACTGATTCTTGTTTGCACGATTCACATTTTACTTTTTCGGAATACGCCTGTACTTTGGCGGTTTTATCAACAAACGTTTGTTTTTTAGCCATAGTTTAAAAACTCCTTAAAATGACCACGGATTAACGGGTTTCTTTGTGAAGGGTGTGTTTCCGTTCGTAGCGGCAATATTTCATCACTTCCAGACGCTCAGCGTCGTTTTTCTTATTTTTCTCTGTCGTATAACGGGAAACACCCGGAACGTTACTGGTTTTGCATGTCGTACACTCCATCGTGATGACGATGCGATTACCTTTACCTTTTGCCATACTTACTCCTCCCGGTAAACCGGAGTCTTTCTAATTGTCTGGTTGATAGAATATATGTATTTCTAAAAAATTTAAACAGATACTGTCTTATCCAAAATGGGGCTCAATATATAAGAAAGACATTTGAATGTCAAGAATTTTTCAGGCTTTTGTTGGTTGCAAGTATGTTACTTAACAATAACAAAAACACAGGTTTTACAACAATCTTGAATGTTTGCTGGCGACAATTGCCTTGATTAAATGACGATTAATCGTTATGTTCAACCGTTCAAGTTATCCGTAACTATTATCAGGAAAAATATTTGAAAGCGGCCTTCCCCGACGTGTCATCGCTCGTCGCCAGCATTAACAAGACGATTTTTTCATATATTCGCAAAAAAAAACCAATCACGCTGTATGAACCGCCCCAATATTTATTTCAAGGCGGTGGTAAAAGACTGCGTGCCGTCATGCTGGTTTTATGCAGTGCACTGAACGGCCGCAATTATCATCATGCTTTGCACGCCGCGGCCGCTGTTGAAATTTTACATAATTTTTCGCTCATCCATGACGACATCATGGACAACGACGATATGCGGCGCGGGCGGAAAACGATTCACAAAAAATGGAATCAGAATATCGCCATTTTATCCGGTGATTTTCTTGCTGCAGCGGCTTATAAGGCACTAAGCCAGTGCCCCAAGGAAGTTTTGCCGCATGTTTCGAATATTTTTGCCGACGGATTTATCGAGTTATGCGAAGGACAGGCGCTGGACAAAGAATTCGAAACGCAGCCATCCGTAACCGAAAAAGATTATATGAACATGATTCGCCAAAAAACCGCCGTTCTGTTCAGTGCAGCCACCCGTATCGGAGGTGTCGTCGGCGGCGTTTCGTACGGACAGGAAAAAGCGCTTCGGGATTTTGGTCTTCATTTCGGATTGGCTTTTCAGATTCAGGACGACTTGCTCGATATCATTTCCGATGAGACTACTTTCGGTAAAAACATAGGCAGTGATCTGATCGAAAAGAAAAAAACGTACCTTTCGATCCTTGCTTCTAAAAGCAAAACCGGTCGCCGATTACTTAATACTTTCAGCCCAGTGCATTCCGAATCGCGGCATCGCGAACTTCTCGCCGAATTTATCAATTTTCTGGATACCAGCGGTATTCAGAAACAAACGCTAAAACAGATTGACCACCATTTTAAATCGGCTTTAAAAAATTTAAACGGATTTAAAAACACGCACGCTAAAAATCGCCTGATTGAAATTACACACCAGGCGTGGCACCGATCGTATTGAAAAAAGAATTACAGGAATGATCGAACGAGAAATTATTGTCTCCAATAAAGCCGGCATTCACGCCAGGCCGGCCGCACTGTTAGTCAAAACAGCCAGTAAATTTGATTCCGACGTTTTTTTCTCATGCGACGGAACGGAAGTCAACGCCAAAAGCATTATGAGCGTCATGATGTTGGCGGCCGCAATGGGCAGCACGGTTAAAATCAAAGTTGAAGGCTCCGATGAAGCGGAAGCCATGGCCGCACTGATTGCTTTATTTGAAAGTAAATTCAACGAAGAATAACATGCCTCTCTCGCGAAAAAAAAAAGAAACGCCGGAAGAACTGACCATTAAAGGCCTCGGCGTATCGCCGGGCATCGTGGTCGGCCCTCCTTATATTCTCCACACGGCTCCACTGCAAATTGCCGAACGTAAACTGAATTCTCACAAAGAAGTCGAGCAAGAAACCGAGCGTTTTCATCAGGCACTCACCATCACGCGCGAACAGCTCAATCACCAGATCCAGGAAGCTAAAACCAAATACGGCAAAGAATACGGCGCCATTCTCGAATCGCATTTTTTAATTCTCGAAGACGAAGAAATGATCCGAGGCACGCTGAAATTCGTACAAAGCAGCCACATGAATATCGAATCAGCTTTTTCATCGGTAATGGATAAATTCAAAAATAATTTTTTGAAATCGAATAATGAATATTTACGCGAACGCGCTACCGACATCGAAGATATTAAGCGGCGGGTATTGAATAATCTCCTTGGCCAACATAAATCCGTTACGGTGGAAGAACCATCCATTTTAGTCGCCGATTCGATCAAGCCTTCCGATATTGCCAATATTGACCGATCAAAAATTCTCGGTTTTATTTCCGAAGGCGGCAGCACATTATCCCATTTTGCGATTGTAGCACGGTCACTGAATATTCCTGCTATTGCCGGCATTGCGAATGTCACCGGATTCATCCACGAGGATGATAAAATTCTAATGGACGGGCACAAAGGCGAGTTGATCATCAATCCGCAGGAATCAACAATTGAAAAATACATCAAGAAATCCGAACGTTTTATCAAAGAACGCGCTGATCTTGAGTCGATTGCCAGACTTCCGTGCGTCACCAAAGATGAAAAAAACGTTGCTCTGACGGCCAACGTCGAACTACCTGAAGAAGTCGACAAGGCTTTGAACCAAGGAGCTGAAGGTATTGGACTTTACCGTACGGAATACATGTTATTTTCCGGACGCGAACTGCCGTCGGAAGAGCAACAATATCAGCAATACCGTCGCATCGCCGAAAGAATACATCCACATAAAGTCACTATGCGCACGTTCGACGTCGGTGGTGATAAAATTCCACTCGAAATTCTAAGCTCACGCGGCTACGTTCACGAAGATAATCCTTTCTTAGGATGGCGAGCAATTCGGATCGGCCTTGAATGCC
>JAIBAF010000055.1 GCA_019695335.1 bacterium | reverse complement strand
ATCTTCACCCAGATTCCGAACCATCAAAGTCGTATCATAATTGGTCTGAATCAGCAGGGAACCGATGGTAATCGTCCCGCCAATTCCTATCTGAGGCGGACCCAATATTTCATCCTCTCCACAACCAAGCATGCCCATCAACATAAATGACATTAAAAATACGTAAGTCAACCTTCTCATAGTTACTCCTGAGATTATTAAAAAACTTATCGATCCAAAAATTGTTGCTGAAGTTTGATTGCGGCTAAATCAGTTAAAATCTGATAATTATTTTCATTGAGAAACAAATTGCCGGCATTATCCTTCTGAAAGGATCCTTCGTTGTTTTTTTGAGTCCCTTCTATTCGAATAGAGGAGTTAAATATTTTTAACTCAATGACTCTACCGGGATATTTTGAGCTTTCGCATTCCATAATCCAATTTTTTTGAATTTTCTGTTTCTGATCAAATCGAACCCGCGTATAAAAATAAAAATATGATCCATTATCAGGACGCCCGTAATTAAACACAATACTAATAGCACATAGTTTATAGTTAGAAATGCCGAAAGTTTCTCTAAATGAAAAACTGACAGCACCGGGTGAGAATGTAAGCTTGGGGTATACTCTTTTTATTCTGGGGATCCATCCTGATCCCGATAAAACAGAGAGCCCGGCATTCAAAAAAGTTAGAATTCGCATAGGCTCGTACAAGAGCGAAATGACCAAACTGTTTTGATATGGAGCAGGGATTTTTCCGAGCTCAATTTGAATTCTTTTCCTACTAAAAGGCATGAGTAGTAACACCGTTAATTACATTGCATACTATACATTTCACTGTCGGGTAACATCTGCGGCGGTCTTGGCTCCGGATGCAACGGCATCTCGATACTCGGGTAAATAAATGTGAAACGTTGATCCTACACTGACTCTACTCTCCACTTCAATAAAACCGCCATGTTGTTCCACAATTGCATTTACTGTTGCCAATCCTATTCCTGTACCTTTCTTTTTAGTCGTAAAAAAAGGCTCAAAAATTTTATCTAAATTCTCAGGCGTAATACCCATTCCCGAATCCGTTACTGATACACAAACCCATGCACAATCGCGTGCAAACGATTCATTTATGATCACTTTCATGGCTCCCCCTACCGGCATAGCATCCAGAGCGTTAACAAGCAAGTTCATGAAAACCTGAAAGAGCAAATTGGGATCACCCCATACTTTCAGGTTTTTATTATCGGGTAAAACTTCACCAACGATCGACTTTGGGATCGAATCATTCATCAGGCTGAAGACATCACAGATCAGCTGATGTAATTCGACAATCTCGGGTTGGAAGGTGTGAATATTCCCGTGCGAATATGAAAGCACACGCTCAATCAATTTTGTTCCTTTTTTAAGATACATACGCATTTTTTCAATTGTGTCCAGCGCGTTGGGCTCTTTAACATCAAGTTTGAGTAAATCAAGACTGATGATGATCGGCGTAAAAATATTATTCAAATCGTGGGTAATACTACTGACTAATCTTCCAAGACTTTCCATCCGCTGATGTTTTGATAATTGCTCATCCATCATTTTTTTCTCAGTAATATCCGTAGCGACAAATAAAAATGATGATGGGATTCCATCGAATCCTTTGACGGTTGTAACTCTGCACAAACATGTATGCAGATCGCCGGTTTTATCTTTTAATGAGCATTCACCGCTCCAGATATCGTTTTTCAAAACAGTATGGAGTACTTTTTGAAAGGATGTCTCATTCATTCCGAAAAGTTTGTTGATTTTATAGTGTTTCACTTCGTCGGCTGACCATTTAAATAGGTCACTGGCGCCCTTATTCCAGTATAGAAAGTGGCCATAGAAATCTGCAACAATGACACCGTCCGGAATAATCTCAAGCAAGGACGCCAATTCCTGGACTTTTTCTTCAGACTTTTTCTTGTCAGTTATGTCTCTGGAGATACCCATATAGCCCCGTACTCCGTTTTCATCTTTGATAATCGAAGCCGACAAATAAGAAATAAATAAATCCCCGTTTTTCTTTTTATTTAAAACCTCTCTCATGGAATGACCGTGCCGTTCCAAATCTTCAAAAATTTCCTCACATTGCATTTCATCGGCATACAGGAGATCAATGGGAGCTCCGATAACTTCTGTCGTTGCATATCCGAATGTATTTTCCGCTGCCGTATTGAATTCGATGATTTGCCTGTTTTTATCAGTGGCTATAATTACATCCATGGAACTGTCAACGATACTTCGGGCGTACACATGCTCATAAGATAATTGTTCTTGTATTTTTTTTCGGAAACTTACATCTCGTCCGGTTCCAATAATTTTTCGTCCATGACTAATTCCCGATTGGACACAAAATTCAACGTCAATATATTCTCCATCGCTTTTTAAAACTCTCAATTCAAACGGCTCATTTGAACTGATTTTTTGCGCAAATTTAACAGCATCTTCAGGATGAAGGATTTCGCTAAAATGACGCAGAATCCACTGAATCCTGTCCCATCCGGTAATTCTTTCAAAGGCACGGTTTAAAAATGTGATCTTGCCATCATCTGCAATTGTAAAAACAAGATCAGACAACTCATCAACCAGTGTAAAATAAGATGAGTGCCTAAAAGAGTCGGATTGATTAAACCAATCCGGCCCGACGACTTCTTCGGTCGAATTCTGCATCTTATACCCGCGATTTAAAGTAAAAACTATTTATCGTAGGTAAGAAACTTTATCGAATAAGGAACCCGCCCGAATTGATAGTTTTAACTTACTATTCTAGGTGAATCAGGGTGCTTACTACACGATAGGGTGGGTTTAAAGGGTAGGGATAAAATTCTACCTGATTACCGTTCGCCGAATTAACAGCAGTAAAACTATAGTAAAGACTGCCAAAATGATCGTCCCGATCATTTCTGAACGAATGTCATTTCGTTGTTTAGAGTCGTTATGCATATTGATCGATCAATCCAAAAGATGTTATTTCGTATTTCCTATACTTGAATTTAATTTATGGATCTGTTTGTCTAAAATATTTATCCTTTGTAATAACGAATCCAATTTTTTGGTTGCGAGGAGTTTCAACTTGTTATCAACTTCATCTCGTGTCGGATTATGCGTTTGCTTGATTAAGTATCTAACCTTTTGAATGATTTCTTCCCGCCTTTCCAATAAATAATTCCTCGACTCTTCTAAAGTAGCTTCCATCATGATTTGTACCTCGAACAATTTCATTTTTCAAAAAAAGAAATCTTTGCAGAATCGCGATAACAGAGTTTTAAAAAACTATTTTTTTTAGGACCTAATTTTTTAAGTTCCATACGCGCAGCTTGTTCAAAGTCCTTGGCAGATTTCATTCCATACCGTTCATCATCGACACTGATCCCGTGATCAAATCTTTTTGCAAGTTCAACATTGGAATTGGACCGTATGAACGCTACAATTGAAACTGATGATACAATCATTTCAAAACATAAGAGCGACCATGGAAGTTTATAATAATCTCCCCAAAATATATCTTCTGAATTCAGGTCATTTTCCTCGACAAATTTTTCAAGTATTGCTTCGTTCTCATCTCCCATATATGATGGAATCAGCGAATTCTGAATCTGGGGGATTTCAATTTCTTGCGTTTTTTCTTTATCATTAATTAGAATGAATCCCGGATGATATTCCGATTGGGCACACTGTAACCACAATCCTGTAAGCGGCTGATCAAAACGTCTCATTTTGAGTGAATTGATGCACTGCTTGGATAGCTCAACTGTATATTCTTCAAATGCGTAGCAAGTACGAGATTTCATTCATTTCTCTTGTGATTTTTTTCATTATAGAATAACTTAAAACCAAAAGGAAATAAACTACCCTTTCGGGCGGGTTCTTTTATGAAGGATTTTTATATATTCAAAATTACAGCCATATTGGGCAGGAAAGATGTTTTCTTGTGATTATTTCAAGGTTACGCCTACTGAAAATGTTAGAAAGATTAAAACAATGAACCGGCATTTTGGGTTATTAAAATTCTGGATTTCAATTTTTGTCATTTCAGGTTTCCTGCTTACGGCAAATCACTCCGGATATGCTCAACAACACCTCATCGAATTAGTACCCATGGGATTCGAACAACTGAATGTTGAGCATGGGCTATCTCAATCAAGTATTAACAGTATATACCAAGACCAAATTGGTTTCATGTGGTTTTGCACTGAAGAAGGGCTGAACCGATTTGATGGGTACCAATTTAAGGTCTATAAACATGATCCGACCGATTCGAATTCGATAGCAGACGATTTTGTCTGGTCGATCTTGCAAGATAAGAGTGGAATATTCTGGATAACGACCAATACCGGCGGCCTCGACCGATTTGATCCAGTATCTGAAAATTTTACACATTACAGGCACGATCCGAACAATGAGAACAGCCTCGGTAACAATTTTGTGGCCGCTGTTCATCAGGACAAAGAGGGGTTCCTGTGGATCGGCACACTCGAAGGATTGGATAAATTCGATATCCAAAATAACCGCTTTACCCATTATCGTCATGACCCAAAAGATTCTACAAGCTTATTACATAATTATGTGTACGGTTTCTATGAAGACGATTCGGAACGGCTGTATGCTATTACCCTAGGAGGGTTATGTCAATTTGATAAACGGACCAACCGGTTTCTGAGATTTACAAATAGCCCGAATCGTCCCAAAAGTCGTTTGAGCACTATCTGCGGAGACGGTAAGAACCTCATCTGGCTTGGAACATATGAAAATGGAGTTTATGAATTTGACCAAACACGCTTAACATTTGATCAATTTTTTAAAGAACATCCTGACCCCTTAAAAAAAATAAATGATAATGGCATTGAAGATATTTACGCAACTGCAAACACTTTATGGATCGGAACCACGAGAGGGCTTGATAAATTTGATCTCCGTCATGGTGTTGTAGCTCATTACGAACATGATATCAAATATCCTATGAGCCTGAGCAACAGCCATGTTACAATGATTTTTGAAGATCGATCAGGAGTGCTTTGGATCGGTACACGAAGCGGTGGAATAAATAAATTGCAAAGTTTTAGAAAGAATTTTAAACAATACAGGCTAACATCGGGTGATATTGTTTGGTCGATTTGTCAAGATCAATACAATTCAATCTGGGTCGGCTCTGATGGCAGCGGCCTGCTTCAATTTGACCCTCGTAGCAACAAAGTAATTAATTATAAGAACAACCCAAACCTCCAGTCAAGTTTAAGTAGCAATGTCATACAAGCTCTTTATTTAGATCGCAGGGGAAAACTGTGGATTGGAACGCGGATGGGCTTGAACAGGTTTGATGACGGACATTTTACCCGATACTTATCGGATCCGACTAATCCTAATTCTTTAAGCAGTAACAACATTATATCGATTTGTGAGGACAGTTCAGGTAATTTTTGGGTTGGAACTGATGGTGCAGGATTAAATCGATTCGATCCTTTAACCGGGAAATGCATTCAATATAAAAACGATCCCCAGAATCCCAACAGTTTAAGCCAGAACAAAATCAGAAGACTATACACTGACCGCTCGGGAAAATTATGGATTGGTACGCGTTTAGGCTTAGATTGTTTTGACGAAAAAAAAGAAACTTTTTCTCATTATCGGCATAATAGTAGTGACAGTAATAGTTTAAGCGGTCTCGTCGTCACAGCGATTTTTGAGGACAAAGAAGGTATGATGTGGATTGGAACCATGGAAGGTTTAAATAAATTTGATAGAACCACTAATAAATACACGCGCTATCTGAGTAAAAACGGTCTGCCGAGTTTGCATATCCTCTCAATACTCGAAGATGAACATAACAATCTTTGGATATGCACCAATTCGGGCATAAGTAAATTCAACAAAACAACTCAAACCTTTACAAATTTCGACGCTCTGGATGGGCTTCAAAGCGAATTTAGTCCCGCCGCCTATCAAAATAAAAACGGTGAAATGCTTTTCGGCGGCATTAATGGTTTTAATTTTTTTCACCCTGACAGTATTAGAGATAATGGATTCATTCCTCCTTTAATCATTACGGCATTTCAAAAAAACAACCATGAATTCCGCCTTCCGCGATCCATTGTACTGGCGGATCAGATTGATCTTGATTATGATGATCGAGTCATTTCTTTTGAGTTTGCGGCTTTAAACTATATGTTGACTCAAAAAAATCAATATGCATATAAATTAGAAGGTTTTGATGAAGATTGGGTAAATGCCAGTAACAAAAGAAGCGCTACGTATACTAATCTTGAACCGGGCAATTATATTTTTTTAGTAAAAGGCTCCAACAACGACGGTATTTGGAATCCTGTGCCTACAAAAGTGCGGATACATATCGAACCGCCATTTTGGAAAACATGGTGGTTCATGCTCCTGATTATTGGCGCAGTTTGTTATACAGTCTTTATTCTCATTCGTTTTCGAATTCAAAGCCTCATTAAAATTGAAAAAATCAGAATGAGAATCGCAACGGATCTTCATGATACTATTGGTTCAGGATTGACGGATATTACCATTCTTACGCAGGTTATCATGCAGGATGCCAAGACTTTTGCTGATCAGAAAATGCATTCCCGTTTGAATCGCATTATCGAAACTTCAAAATCATTGACGCAAAGCCTGGCTGAAATCGTTTGGTTAATCAATCCATCGTGCAACAGCATTTACGATCTTGTAAATCATTTAAAAGATTTTTACCAAGATACTCTGAGTTCCAACGGAATTGTTTTTAAAGTCGACAATATCGAAGTTCTCAAAGATATGAAACTGTCGCCTGAAGTCCGGCAGCACATATACCTTTTATTCAAAGAAGCCATTAACAACTCTATTAAGCACAGCCGAGGCAATGAGCTCATTCTTTCAATGGCTTCATCAAACAATTCCATCTTCATTTCGTTGAAGGACAATGGCATCGGATTTGATCAAAGTTATGCTCCCATCGGATATGGCCTGTCCAATATGAAAAAGCGGGCTGAAATATGTGGCGGTAGTTTAGACATAGATTCCAAACCCTCCGAAGGTACTAAGATAACATTTTCAGGACTATTCTCATGATCAAAGTAAGTATTGTAGACGACAATTTAAATGTAAGGGAAGGCCTTGAAGCATTGATAAATGGAACCGATGGCTATGAGTGCGTGGCCACGTATGCTTCATGTGAGAGTATGCTCAACAGCGTCAATAATAAACCTCCTCATGTTTTACTTATGGATTTGAGTTTACCGGGCATTTCGGGAATTGAAGGAATCAAAAGAGTAAAAAAATTGATGCCGAATGTTAACATCCTGGTTCTAACCATACATGAAGAAAATGAATTCATTATTGAAGCGCTATGCGCAGGAGCCGCAGGATATGTCGTCAAAGGAATATCTCCGGCCAAGCTGTTAGAATTCATAAAAGAAGTCAACGAAGGTGGCGCTCCGATGAGTTCTACCATTGCACGCAAAATCGTTACGATTATCCAGCATACTAACCAAAAACCTAAGTCGGATGAAATTCATCTTTCGGCGCAAGAGGAAAGAGTATTGCAGAAACTTTCAACCGGAAATACGTATGAGGCCATTGCTCAAGAATTGAACATTAGTTTTAACACTATTAAATTTCATGTGAGAAACATTTATTCAAAACTTCAATCAAACAACCGGACAGAGGCCATTGCAAAGGCAATCCGACTTAAAATCATTGATATGAATTAAGTCCATCCAAATTTTCCGATTCACATCGTTATAAATATCTTCGACCACCAAACGTTTTAGAATCGCCCATTAAAACGTTCAAAATAAATTCCACAAAAAATTTCGTAGGCCGCATTGGGTTTTATTTAAAGACATAATTTGAATAAAATCGTTTTTTTATGACCCTGATTGGGGAATATGGAATCATTGTCTTTTAAATTGGATTTGTTTAGATTGACGCCGTTTAGCAAACGCTCTTATTCCCACTTATGTTTTGGAGCTGCTCATGGAACCCTTACTGATTCATCCTGCCCATCGAACTGAGGAAATTACATACGCCGTTCGTGATGTAGTAGTTTTAGCTGAAAAAGCCGCCAAACGCGGCCTTGAAATGTTATATCTCAATATCGGCGATCCGAATGTTTTTGATTTCCGTACGCCGCCGCACATCGTCGAAGCCGCGTGCAAAGCGATGACTGAAAATAAAAACGGTTACGCTCATTCCTCCGGTATTAAAGAAGGTCTGGCTGCCATTGAAAAAGATGCCGAGAAAAAAGGTATCCGCAATATACGGGATATTTTCATAACCACCGGCGTCAGTGAAGCTATCGATCTCTGTCTGACGGCTTTGGTCAATGAAGGTGAAAACGTACTGTCCCCAAGTCCGGGCTATCCTTTGTACGGCGCTATTTTGAAAAAACTCAATACCGTCGACAATCCTTATTATCTCGACGAATCCAATGGCTGGCAGCCTGACGTCGAAGAAATGGCGTCGAAAATCAATGCCAAAACACGCGCCATTATCCTGATCAATCCCAATAATCCTACAGGCTCTGTCTGCTCGAAAGAAGTATTGGAAAAGATCATCGCACTCGCTGCTAAGCACAATCTGATTATTTTTGCCGATGAAATTTATGATAGACTGTTGCTCGACGGCGATACGTCCACTTCTCTCGCATCATTAAATTCCGACGTACCGATCATTACATTCAACGGCCTTTCCAAATCGTATCTCGTTCCGGGTTTTCGCATCGGCTGGGGTATTGTCAGTGGTAATTCAGCTATGTTAACGTCGTACATCGAGGCAGTTAATAAACTTCTCCGCGCTCGTGTTTGTGCTAATCATCCGATGCAGTACGCCATTAAACCGGCATTGGAAGGCGACCAAAGCCATTTAGTTGACATGCGGCATCGCCTCGCCCGGCGCCGGGATATTACATGCAAAATGCTGAATTCTATTCCGGAAATTTCAGTCGTCAAACCGCTCGGCGCTTTTTATGCGTTCGCATCGCTGAACATTCGTGAGACCGATAATGAATTCGTCAGAGCGCTCATAGAAGAAACAGGTGTGGTTGTTGTCGCCGGCAGCGGATTCGGGCAGGTTCCCGGATCCAAACATTTTCGCGTTGTATTTCTGCCGGATGAAAATAAGCTCATGAAGGCGTACGAAAAAATATTGGACTTCGTAACAAAATTTAGTAAACGCTAAGAAACTTTTTTTAAAAATTCCGTATTTGTAAGCTCAATCTGAATTTGAAATTGATTCTTTCTTAAAAAGAATTAAATTACGTGTAATGAATTCACATTTAATCAAATCATTGCTGATCCTGACATCCGTATTGTTGACCTTTCAATTTTGTCAGCCGATGTTGGTTTCAATAGTTAAAACGACAGATTGCTGCAAGGTCAGCTGTCCGAGCAACTCCAAAAAGCCAGTGAAGAATGAACGCTCATGTCCTGCCGTTTTGCGATGCGATCTTTCCAATTGCTGTTATACCAAACCTGAAAAAACCATTACAATCGTTGCCGCGCCGTTGGTCCGTGCCGCGGTGACATTTTCGTTTTCCATCCTTTCCCCAGTTTCGTCTGAAATTTTTCAGCCTCCTGAAATGGCGTGATTACTATCAGCCAATATTAAATAATTTCAGAAAAAACTTTATTTCAGGAGATATTCAAATGAAAAAAATCATTGTTGTAGCCGCGTTGACCTTAATGGTCATTTCGTCGATCGTATATGCTAATCAGGAATCGAAAGTCGTTGCGAAATCGGATTGCCCGAGCTGCTGTCCGACGACATCGTGTTCCGATGGCGCGTGCTGCAAATAAGCACATAATGGCATTTTAGCCGAAGGCTGCTTGTCGAAAGACGAGCAGCCTTTTTTATTTTCGGTAGAATTGGTTTAGCGATTGCATAATTATTCCCCGATCACTAAGTTTCAATCCATGGCCTCCAAAAAATCCCACAGAGTTCAAGTTGGAAAACGGACATTCGAATTGTCCAACCTTGAAAAAGTTTTGTATCCCGACGATCACATCGTCAAAGCGGAGCTGGTGGAATATTATCTGAAGCTGGCACCCACCATTCTAGCGCATCTCAAAGGCAGGCCGTTGTCGCTGGTACGATATCCCGACGGCATTAGCGGTGAAATGTTTTTTCAAAAAAATAAGCCCGATTGGGCACCCGAGTGGTTGGAATCGGTACGGCTCGGCAGCGGTGATGAGAAAAAAGAATACGTGATTGCAACCGAAGAGGCATCTCTTGTCTGGCTAGCCAATCTTGCTTGCATCGAACTTCATCAAGGCCATGGCCGTTCACCCAATTTTGATTTGCCCGACTACATGGTGATCGATCTCGATCCACCAGACGGCTTTCCATTTCCGCAAGTAGTTGAACTGGCTTTTGATCTAAAGCCGCATATCGAGTCCTACGGTTATATTCCTTTTGTCAAAACGACCGGCCGGAAAGGTTTGCACCTCGTTATGCCGATCGAACCCAAGTGGCCGTTTGAGGAAGTATTTGAAGCCGCCAAAGCCATTGCGCAGCCGTTCGTCGAAAAAAATTCCTCACGCACAACCTTACATATTCAAAAAGAATATCGCAAAGGCCGCGTGTTGATCGATGTTTTTCGAATTCGCCCCGGACAGACGACTGTGGCCGCCTACAGCGTACGCGGATTGCCGGGAGCGCCGGTTTCCACTCCATTGACATGGGACGAACTCGAACGCACCAAGCGTTCGGTGGAATGGAATCTTCATAACGTGCCGCAAAAAGTTTTATCAAGCGGCGATCCATGGGAAACAATGGCCGCTTATGCGGTCGAATTGCATACGCATCGCAAAAAAACCGAGACCACAAAAAAAACATTGAAACCGTCGCGCAAACATAAGACTCCCGAGCAACTTGAAACGTATTCTGAAAAAAGACGATTCGATAAAACACCTGAACCTCAACCGGAAGTCATACTCGGACAAGGCTCATCGTTTGTCATTCACCGGCATCATGCTTCGCGATTGCATTACGATCTGCGGCTTGAAAAAGACGGCGTACTCAAATCGTGGGCTGTTCCCAAAGGTTTGCCACCGCGTCCGGGCGTTAAGCGTTTAGCCGTTGCAACGGAAGATCATCCTTTGGAATACCTTAATTTCGAAGGCGCTATTCCCAAAGGGGAATACGGTGGCGGACAAATGTGGGCGTATGCGACCGGCAAGTATCAAATCACCAAAGAGAAAAAAAACGGCTTTTATTTTCGGCTCAATAGCCGCGAATTAAATGCCGAATATCGCGTCCACCTGATGAAAGAAAATCAATGGCTTCTCGAACGCGTCGATACTCCGCAAATTGACTGGCTTCATGATCCGATCGAGCCGATGTTGTCCGATTCGCGCAACGACGTTCCGAAAAACGATGAGTATCTGTTTGAAGTTAAATGGGATGGCATTCGCGCACTGATCGCCGTGGATGAAGGCAATGTCCGCATTCACAGCAGAAATCAAATGGACATCAGCGCTCAATTTCCCGAACTCGCTCTCCCGGAATCATTTCGAGTCAGCGGCGCTTTGATCGATGGAGAAATCGTGTGCCTTGATGAAAGCGGGAAACCTATTTTTAAGAATGTCATCCATCGCATGCAGCAAAAATCCGAAGGCGCCATCACCCGTGCCAAAGCTAAATTTCCAGCCGTATGTTACGTGTTTGATCTCTTGTACCTTGACGGACGCCCGGTAGTACACGAGCCGTTAATACGGCGGCGTGAATGGCTGGAAGACATCGTCAGGAAAGATTCGGCTTACCGTGTCAGTGCCACTGTTACGGAAGGTAAAGAATTATTCGACGCGGCAAAACAGATCGGACTTGAGGGAATCATGGCTAAACGGAAAAACAGCGCCTACCTTCCGGGCAAACGCAGTGACCATTGGGTAAAAATCAAAACGCGCCACACCATAGACGTTTATATTATCGGCTACACAACGGGTAAAGGCGATCGCGAACAGACGCTGGGTGCACTGCATGTTGCCGAAAAAAATAATGGAAAATTACGCTATCTTGGAAAAGTTGGAACCGGCTTTGATGAATCTTTGTTGTCCTCAATTTCCGAAGCCGTTCGTGAACTCAAAAAAACTCCCAAACCTGTTTCAGATAAAATTCTTGATGAAAAAGTAACAACCTGGGTCGAACCGCAACTTATGTGTGAAGTTCAGTACGCGTCTTTTACAAAAGATGGTATGTTACGAGAGCCGGTTTTCGTTCGAATCCGAGAAGATCTCTAACATTAAAAATGTATGCTCACAACTGATTTGTAATAATCATTATAAAATTGAGTTATGAAATCAACCGATGTATTTAAAAAACTCCGTCTTGACCAGCTCCAAAAAATTTCGGAATTATATACTTGACAAACCGACAATTTTTGCTTATATTACCATAGGTTAATTAAGGAGACCTATGGAAGCCAAGAGCAATAAGCTAAGATTAGACAAGGTAGCAAGAATCAGTGAAGACGAAGCCCGCGAAACTTTAGAGAAGTTGCGTTGGCCTGACGGTGTATGTTGCCCCCGCTGTGGTAGCTTGAACGTCTACAAACTCGAAGGTAAAAGCGTTCGTAAGGGTGTTTATCGCTGTAAAGATTGCCGCAGTGTAAAACAAAAAGATCAATTCACCGTAACGGTCGGAACTATCTTTGAAGATAGTCATATCAAACTTAGCACTTGGCTAACCGCTATTTCTTTAATGTGTGCAAGTAAAAAAGGAATCAGTGCCCATCAAATACACCGTATGTTAGGCATCACATATAAAAGCGCGTGGTTCATGTGCCATAGAATCCGGTATGCAATGCAACCGGATAAACCTGAAAGAAAATTAAAAGGCATTATCGAAGTTGACGAAACATATATTGGCGGTAAAAGTAGACGTACGGCCAAAACAACAGGACTTGAAAATAAAACTCCCGTTGTATCATTGTTACAGCGTGGCGGTAAAGTTAGATCATTCGTAGTTTCTACAGTGACAGCCGCAACATTGAAAGAAGTATTAAACGAAAACATTAATCCTAAATCACACTTAATGACTGATGAACTTGAGAGCTATAAAAAGATTGGGAAAGGATTTGCTTCCCATCAAACAGTTAAACATAGTGCTTATGAATATTCACGTGGCAATGTGACAACGAATACCGTTGAAGGTTTTTTTGGATTATTAAAACGTGGCGTAAACGGTACATTTCATCACTTAAGCAAAGAACATTTACACAGATACCTTGCTGAATTTGATTTCAGATATAACCGCAGAAAATTGACCGATAGTGAAAGAATTAAAGAAGCTATTGAGGGATTTGAGGGTAAAAGACTCACCTATAAAAAATCTATTAATAATTAAAAAACACTTTCGTTTAACAAGCAGATTTACTTAATTCTTTAAAAGAGAAAAGGGCACTTTACAGAGTGCCCTTTGCATAAATAGTGCGCCCGTATTCCAAAGGATACGATCTATGACTCTCATTCATAGGATGCGGGTTCGAATCCCGCCGGGCGTACTAATTTTTTTTATTCGTTTTCTTCTCTGTTGTAACCTGCAATATCTTTTTTAATGCTTCTTCAAATTTCAAAGGATATAATGAGATCGGTTTCTCATTAGTAACTTTTGTTTCGCTCTGTTTTTTATTATTTAGCATTCTGATAATAGTTTAAAATAATCTTCTCTTGATAGACCAGCTGTTTTTAAATTACTTTTTATTATTTCAGTATCAATTTCTTTATACGTTGGAATTACTATCGGCCTAAGTATCCCCTTTTTGACATATATTTTATGATCACCACTTGATCTATCGAAAGCAAATCCATGTTTAAGAAAAATACATTCTAATCTTTTCCAATGAACTGGTGTTATGCGTGGCATTCTTGAAAAGAATTATAATGCGTTAAAGGAATTGGTAATTCTAATGCATTTTCTTTAACAACATTCTGATCAATTCTATTGAACCCACTTTGTTTTAAAACTTCATCAAGTACATTTCTCTCTAAGCATGAAATTAAAAAACCTTCAACAGCCTCTCTTAAATTTTTAATAGCTTTTTCCTTAGTTTCACCTTGAGAATGTACATCAATGGCCTCACAGCTTGCAAGATACCATTTTTTTTCACGCATTTTTAAAGTGTATGGCAATCTGATAAAAATGCCGTATTTTCTCTGCATTTTAAACACACCTTTTATCTTAAATATTTATAAACCGTTGATTTTAATAGATCATAATGCATGGGTTGTCGTTATGACAAGTATACGCAAAAAAGGTTGCGTTGTCAAGTTTCTATCCATAGAACGAAATTTATCATAAATGTTTCAAAAGTACAAGCCTTTTTTTATTAGATTCTTTTTCCGTTTCAGGTTGTTTATTTTCTTGGTTTGTCAAGTATGCAATCTCGAAAAATTTTGATCATCAACCCTCCAAAGGAGTTTATTAAAATACTCGGCAAGCTAGCTTACGATACTAAATCCACTGCCAGCGGCAAATATGATTTCATCCTGGTTTTTGCAACGAAACAAGCCGAACTTGAAAAGCTGCTCAAAAGTCATGCTCCAGCTGGAAAATATGATTGCCTTTTCTAGGCATGTTATCCGAAAGGCACCGGAAAAATTCCCAGCGATATAAAGCGCGAAACGGTTTGGCATGCTCTTTCTTTGGCGGGATTACAAGCTGTTTCGCAAATAGCCATCGACGACACATGGAGCGCTCTCCGCGGCAGGCCGGCCGAACGAGTCGGTCAATAAAAATTCCGTGTCCAAAAATCGGTGGAATACAATTTCGACTATTGTATATTGCGATCATGAAAACAAAACCTTCACCGATTTTACCATCGCGCAGAGAAATGGAAAAGGCTTTATTGGCGAAAGATTCATCCTATGACGGTATTTTTTATGCAGCCATTACATCGACACGAATCTTTTGCCGGCCATCCTGTTCGGCCAAGAAGCCTCTGCTGAAAAATGTCGAATTTTTTCCAACACCCATTGAAGCTTTGCAATCAGGGTTTCGTCCCTGTTTACGATGCCGGCCGATGGATAACGGGCATCCGGATTGGGTGCAACAGTTGATCAAAAGCATTGAGCTTCATCCTGATGAAAAAATATACGACGACCGTTTACGCAGTATGGGTATTCCTCCGGAAAAAGCACGGCGTTATTTCATAAAACATTTTGGAATGACATTTCAGGCGTTTGCGCGATCGCGCCGTTTGAATGCGTCATTCGGAAAAATCAGAAAGGGCAGTAAATTGGATGACGTTATTCTAAGCCACGGATACGATTCTCATAGCGGTTTCCGTGACGCTTTCGTCAAGATTTTCGGGCGTCCTCCCGGAAAAATCCATGCTTCCGATTGCATCACTATTTCATGGACCGAGACGCCGATTGGCCCTATGGTTGTTGGCGCGACATCCGATGCAATTTGTTTCCTCGAATACACCAATCCGAAACGTTTGGAGGAACAATCCGCCGCATTGAAAAAACGTTTTCAGGTCGCTATCGTACCGGGAACCAATGAATGGATCGAAAAACTGAATATGCAATTGGGTGAATATTTCAAAGGCGAACGAAAAAAATTCGATGTACCATTGATTTATCCCGGAACGCCGTTCGAGGAAAAAGTCTGGAATGCGCTTTTAAAAATTCCATACGGTGAAACGCGTTCATACGAAGAACTGGCCAAAGTCGTCGGATCACCTCTGGGGCAGCGGGCTGTCGGCCGCGCTAACGGACTTAACCGTATCGCCATCGTCATCCCCTGCCATCGCGTAGTCAATAAAAGCGGCGAACTCGGCGGGTACGGCGGCGGACTATGGCGGAAACAACGCCTGCTGGAGCTTGAAACCGGAAATTTAAGATTATTCTAATTACCCAAAAATGGGTACCGTTTCTTTTTTTGTGAATCTCCATATTGAAAGAATTACCAAAAATTTCAATATGGAGATTTTTTTATGGAAATGCTGACCAATGCACTTAACTGGTTTGAAATCCCGGTTACGGATTTCGAACGGGCAAAAAAATTCTATAGTTCAATATATGACTTCGACATGCCGGAAATGGCGATGGGGCCGAACCGAATGGGATTTCTCTTATACGATCAGCCCAAAGGTTATATCGGCGGCGCTATCGTTCAAGGTGAAGGATATGTGCCATCCGCACAGGGTGCGCTGATTTATTTGAATGGTGGAAGTGATTTGAATACGGTTTTAGAACGCGTCAAAAAATCCGGAGGAAAAGTCATTTTGCCCAAGACGCCAATCTCACCTGAACTTGGTTTTTTTGCGCTGTTTACGGATACCGAAGGTAACAAGCTTGGCCTTCATTCCATGAAATAAAGGATAGAATACATGTTGCAAAATACAACTTCGTCAAAAAGCTTCGTTGCATCTTCGCTTCTAATATTATTATTTACAGTTCTGGCTTGTGGCCCATCGGATCGACAACCCATCAAATATCCGATTGCAAAAACTGTTGACACGTCAAACGTTTATCATGGTACAACCATAATCGATCCTTACCGCTGGTTGGAAGACATGAACAGCGACGAAACACTGCAATGGGTGAAAGCGCAGGATCAATTGTTATCCGAACAACTTCATTCAATGAATTATTACAGTAAAATTAAAGATCGTATTGCTGAATTGGTTAATTATGATCGCTATACCATTCCGGTTAAAGCATCGCGTCAATTCTTTTTTATGAAAACGGAGGCTCGGAAGGGAAAGCCGGATTTATATGTTTTGGATGAAGCAACAGGCGAAGAACGTATGTTAGTCGATTCGAAAACATTGCCTGCGCTATTTCAAGTGGATTCCGGCGCTGTTTTGTCAACGATTTATCCTAGCCAGGACGCGCGTTATGTTTTGTTAGCAATCGCACAGGGAGCGTCAAGCCCTTTAATCACAGCAAAATTATTCGAAGTGTCTTCGTCAAAGATAACCGATGAAATTACGGGATTACATTTATGGACCGGAACGATTTGCTGGAATAAAAATAATGATGGCTTTTTTTACATCCGATATGATATCGGTGATAAAGAAAAAGTTTTAACATCCACTCCCACAAACCCCAGGGTATATTTTCACCGGAAAGGTACGCCTCAAAATTCGGATCGGTTAATTTATCAGGCAACCGATCGTGAACAGGCTCTTCTTTCTATTTCAAATTCATGGGATGGTCATTACTTGATCATCGACGAACGGATCGGATCACAAGTTGAGAATAAAATTTATGCGGTAGCAATGACTGGCAACCATTTTCCTGTCCAACCGATTTTCAATCAGCTTAACGCCAACTATACTTTTTTGGGTAATGAGGGCTCCTCATTATTTTTCTATACTAATTTGAATTCACCCAACGGCCGGATTATTAATTATGACTTATCCTCCCGACGTACGGAAGAAGTAGTTGCACCCCAGGAAGAATCGATTATGGGCGGGAGTCTCGTCGGAGGCAACGTGATGGGTTATATTGGAAAAAGATTCGTATTGGGTTATTCAAAAAACGGAAAAACATTCCTCAGGATCTTCGATAACAAAGGACGTCTCGAACGTACTGTCGATATCCCGATTGACGGATCAATTTGGGGAAATGTATTTGGAAATCAGCAAGATGAAGAATTTTATTATCAATTCCTTGGGCTTGTTAAACCCAGTTCCATTTATCGGTATGATTTAAATAGTGGAACCCAAACGGTTTTCAAAGAATCGGATATCCATTTTCCGGCCGACCAAATTGAAACACGCCAAGTGTTTTATTCCAGTAAAGACGGAACAAAAATTCCCATGTTCATTAGCTATAAAAAGAATATCGGGTTGGATGGAAAAAATCCTTCAATGATTTTCGGGTACGGAGCTTTCAATTGGATTTCATTTCTGTGGTATCAACCTCATTTACTCCTATGGCTGGAGATAGGCGGCGTCTATGCTCAACCTTCGATTCGCGGAGGCGGCGAATACGGTGAACAATGGCATCAAGCCGGGATATTGCTGAACAGACAGAATGCGATCGATGATTATAATGCCGCGGCACAATGGCTGATCGACAGCAATTATTCTTCCAATGACCGGATCGTTGCTACCGGCGGCAGTGCGAGCGCATCGTTGGCTGCAGCGGCTTTTTTACAAAAGCCCAATCTCTACGGAGCCGCTGTATTCGACCGCGTTGCACTGGATATGATACGATACAATCGTTTTACGAACGCCAACAGTTGGGTTCAGGAATTCGGGAATCCGGACAATGAAAACGAATTTAAAGTGCTGCAATCGTATTCACCTTATCATACTATTGATTCGTCGACTTGTTATCCTCCGGTATTAGTGATGCAGGGCAATTTAGACCACGTTGCCCCGCCACTCCACGCCTATAAATTTATTGCACGAATGCAGGCTGAAACAAAATACTGCGGCAATCCAATTTTTCTCAAAATGATGTGGAATGTCGGTCACTCATTTGGCAATACTTCTGAGCAGAATATCGATTCTCGTACCGACGAAATGGCTTTCCTGGTAAAAGTTCTTCAATTGCAAAATCTGCTCGAAGTTCGGAGATAACCGGCTATATAACTTTTGAACACTCCTTACGTCACTAATCCGGCGTTGCATCGCCGTGAAAGCGATTTTCACTGGACTTTCCACAAGTCGATCATTACATTCCGATTGATTAAATACAGCGAATCACGAGACACAACCCGAGGTGTTTTATGAGAGCGATATGGAAAGGTCATATCCGATTTTCATTAGTTACGATTCCAATCCGGATATACAATGCTGTTGATTCGGAACAAAAAATCAGTTTCAACCAACTGCATCGAGAAGACAACGGTCCGGTCGGTTACGACAAAAAATGTAAAAAATGTAATAAAGTTTTATCCACCGATGAAATTGTCAAAGGCTATCAGTATGAGCCCGAACAATACGTCATCGTTCAACCGGACGATCTCGAGAAAATAAAACTAAAAAGTACGCGGATCATCGAGATCGAAGGATTTATTGATGCGACGGATGTGCATCCGACTCTTTTTGAATCGCCGTATTATGCAGGACCGGACGGAGCCGTCGCGGCTAAAACTTATGCTTTGCTTGCAGAGACGCTCAAACAAAGCGGCAAAGTTGGTATCGGCAAAGTCGTTTTGAGAGATCGCGAAGACGTTGTGATGATTGCGCCGCACGGGGCTGGTCTGATCCTTCATAAGTTACGCCATCCGAAAGAGGTCCGCAAAATTGACAACGTACCGCAAATCGAATCTATGAAAATCAATAAAGACGAGCTCAAACTGGCGTTGAATCTTGTTGAATCGATGACAACGGAGATGAAAGCGTTGGATCTGACCGACCGGTACCATGACGCATTGCGGGATATGATCGAAGCGAAGATTGCCGGCAAAGAAGTCGTGACACTTGCAGAAGAAGAAAAACCGATTGTCGATATTATGTCGGCTTTGAAACAAAGCATTGAGCAAGCCAAATCACATAAAAAACCCATGGAAAAAGCCAAAGGCGAAAAGCAGGAAGCGGCAGCAACCAAGCCAAAAGCCAAGAAAAAATCAGCTTAAATTGATTCGTTGCATGGCCAATATTATAAAATTTCCCACTCAGTCTTCAAAATTCGGATTCAAGCGCGTTAAAAAAGGCAAACGCGATTCGGAATCGCACGGGCAGATCAATCTTTTTGCGGCGCCGAAGCCGAAAATTTTTACGCTGATACCTCAAACCTCGCTGTTCGAAGAAGCGTTGGTACGGGATGAGCGCGGCGATCCGGAAGCGGAAACTTTATATCGGAAAGCCATCGAAACCGGCGATTGCGTGGCCGATGCGTATTGTAATCTCGGCATCATCGAATTTCAGAAAGGCGATTTGTCGAAAGCTTTCGACTGCTTTACGCAATCCCTGAAATACGAGCCGCGCCATTTCGAGTCACATTATAATCTCGGGAATTTATATTTCGACATGAACGATCTTCGGTTGGCCAAAATGCATTATGAACAATCCCTTATCATCGATCCTGATTTTGCCAACACTTATTTTAACCTCGGTTTAGTTCAAGCCATGCTCGAAGACTATCACAACGCTATTTCAATTCTTAAACGCTACCGCATGCTGGCCACCGACGATGAGGGCGCCAAAGCTGACGACCTTCTTTCCACGCTCACCCGCTCTGTTAATTCGACCCATTAAATTCATTTCAGATCTTGCTGGTTGAATTGAATGATTACAAATCAAAATTACGATAAACGACCTCACCGGCATTTAATCCAAGATTGGACAATCGGTACGGTTGCCGTTCAGCGATTTTAACGCGTAACGAATACGTTCCTGCAGGGACACTGATCGTATAATGTCCCATTCCATCGGTCAATGTTAATGTTAAACCCGGACAGCATTGACACGAATCAGAATTGGCACAAGATGCACAATCGCATTGTTCCAACTGAAGTATTACCTGTGCGCCGCTTATCGGAGTTCCACCTTGTTTCACCACGCCTTCCATCGTCGCATGTTTTTCCTGAACAAGAAGCACATACCAAAATAGAAAACAAACATACATGCAAAACTCCTCTGTTTAATAACCGGAATATAGCTTGAAAAGCGATAGGAAGAAATTTATATTCATTCCGAAGTTAAAAGTTCAATCAACAAGAATTATGAAAACCGGTTTTAGCTTAATTGTTTTATGGGCATCGACTGCATTTGCAGAAGACTTAAGTGATACCATGATATCGCGAGGGCAGAATTATACCTTCGATCTTAATTTTGTTGCCGCTGAACAAACTATCGATTCTATCATTACACTCTTTCCAAAACATCCCAAGGGGTATTTCTTCAAAGGATCCTTGTACTTCTATCAAATGGTTGCCGGCGATCCAAAACGTCTATCCGATGAAGCATTTATTGCATGGTGTGAAAAAACCGTCGATATAGCTGAGAAATATCGCGAAGCTTCAGCCGATAAGACCGAATCGGAATTTTATCTCGGTTTGGCTTATGGCAACCTGGGACGTTTCCACGCTGCCTTGGGCGATTGGATCAAAGCATTTTATTACGGGCGCAAAACCAAAAGCCTTCACGATGACATCCTTCACAAAAATCAATCGTATTACGACGCCTACTTGTCCGTTGGATTATATAATTACTACGCAGCGACGATGCCCAAATTCGTCGAAGTACTGGCCAGTATTTTTGGATTGGGTGGTGATCGTGATTTAGGTTTACGCCAGCTTGAAATTGCTTCGGCTAAAGGAACGCTGGCACGCGTCGAAGCCAAATTCCTTCTGGCTAATATTTTTATGGAAGAAGGTAATTACGATGAATCCATCGTCATGTACCGCGCTCTGCGCCATGAATTTCCCAATAATCCTTTCTTGATGACTCAAGAAGCGATGGTGCATTATCTTGCCGATCATTTCGATGCGGCACAAGAATTATGTGCGTCGGCACTTTCAAAAAGCCAATCTCAGTTCCCGTCGGCTGAAATATTTGCCCACCATTTTCTGGGAAGAATTGACAAACTGCGTCGCAATTGGAACAATGCCATCGATCATTTTCAACAGGCCGTCAACATCAGTGCTTCGTATCGTATGTACAAAAGTATGGACGGTTGGATCGCAGGCGCTACCTATTATCAGCTCGGAGAAACGTACGAATTAGCAGGAAAACGCGATCTGGCAATTGCGGTGTATGAAAATGGACGCGATCACTCGATGAGCGGCAAACCGACCATACAAGGATGCAAAAATCGCCTGCGATATCCGTTACCGGAATTTGAAATCGGTTTAATCCAAGCGCGTTATGCCGTGATCATCGGTGAAAACACTCAAGGTATTCAGGAATTGCAACCTTTGCTCAAGAAAGCGCAAACCGCCAAAGATTACGAGAAATTTATCGGTCAGATTTATTTTTATTTAGGGCGGGCCGAAATGTCGCAATCCGAATGGAGCAAAGCCGCCGCATATTTCCAGTCGGTTTTGGAAGCACCGTTCGGCGGCAACGATCAGAATTGGGTTAAGCCCCACACATTGTATTATCTTGCTTATTGTTACGTTCAAAATCAAAATAAAGAAAAAGCCGCTACGTCGTTAAAACAAGCTTTACAGTTTGAAGACTATGTTGACGCGCCGCGGATAATCTTTTTGGCAAAAGCGTTGCAGAAGAAAATCTAAAATGGTCATAAAGCTACTGATGCTTGAAAAGCTTGCATTACAGGAGCGGCTTTGATAAACGACTTCCCGTCAATTCCATCCGGAATTTTTTTTCCCAATAAATTCAAAATCGAAGGAAACACGTCGGCACTGCGAAGAAGTGGGCGGCTGACCGGATGACTCAGGCAAAACGGCGTCATCATGTGTTCACGATGCAACGAACCATGCGACGATTTATGTTCGGGACTTTCCCATTTGAAACGTAAATCGTAACCGATTTTTGCGGACAACAGGAGATCGCCACAACGCTCCGAACGAAAAATCTGCGCCGTTTGAACGATGGCGTCCGGATACTCGGTGTCGAACGTTTTTTCCAGGGCTTCGTCATACGTCATAATATTAGGCAATTTTTGAAAACCAAACGGGTCTGTGGACAACACACGGTATTCGATTTTTTCTCCCAATTCCTTGATCACAGCGCTTCCGCGGGTGCTATCGACTCGGACGTATCCTCCGGACGTTTTTGTTACAACTAAATCAACGGCTTCCTTTGAGAGAAATTCCTGAACCATGTCTGGGGACATTCGAATCATGTCTTCATAATAACACGGCTTGAGCCAATCGCCGTTTTTAAAATAAATGTGTACCATACCGTTACCTGAAACGTGCGCCGAAGCCTGAGGATTCATTTTAAAAATATTGGTATAATACAGCGTGGGAATGTTCAAAACCTTCTCCATAAATACCGGCACATCAAAATGCGTATGCGTTTGCGTCAGGCCGTGATCACTGCATATCCCGATTACTGTTGAGTCGTAACGTCGATATTCTTTTAATTTCTTTACAATCTCTCCGACGGCTTGATCGAGAAATTGATACGCCTTGATGGTACGCTCATGACGCGGGAAAGTATTATGACTGATGCCGTCTATGCCGGGAAGTACAAGGAAACAAAATTCCGATTCGTTAGGCATCGTGTTTAAAAAAATCTTCAAAGCTTTCTGATCGACCGGCTCGTACTGTCCGTTACTGTGCGCACGCGCCATCAGCCATGCTTTATGCAGCGGCCGTTGATTACTGCCCGAAGGCAATCCTCGCGTGATCGGACCAAACACATTGATCGGAGCCTCCGTAAGATCAAATAACGTTTTCAAATCGGGACGGATGTCGCGATTCATAAAAAAACCTTCCCAGCCGCAATAACTCCTGAATCGGTGTGGCGAATAAAAAGGTTTTGTGGCGTAAGCTTTTTTGTCAAACCACCGGATGCCGGGTAAATTTGCCGTTCCCGGAAAACAGCCAGTAAAAAAAGGTAAATATGCAGGACCGGTCGTCGAAGTAAAAACCGTCGTCATACGGCGGTAATCGCCGCGTTGAACGATGTGCTCGCTAATATTCGGAAGGCGACCGGCTTGCAGCAATTCCTCGAACACGTCATAGCGTGCGCCATCGGCTAAAATTAGAATTACAGACCGCTTCATAATTTAATTTCTTTTGATCGGTTCAAGAATCACCGTATTTTTCCGTGCGTCCAAGAAATACGTTTGCGCTACGCGAAGGATGTCAGCCTTGGTGGTCGTGTTAAAAAGCTCTAGCGAACGATTCAAATATTCCGCTCCATATTTCTCGGAGAGAATTTCGTAACGTCCGATCATTTCGGCGCGATTTTCATTCGTTTCCATTGAATAAATAAAACCAGCTTCCACAAGGTTTTTAATCCGTTCATATTCCATATCCGTAATTTCTTCCTGTTGAAGCTTTTGAATTTCATCCATAATCGCCTGCTCAACCTCGCCGATCGCATGGCCGGGTTGGGCTTGGGCCATAAACTGAAACAAGCCGGGATCTTTCGATGCCGAAAATGATGCCGACGCAAAAGCGGCAATTTGACGGCGATAAACCAAAGATTGATGCAGGCGCGAACTTTTTCCTGATGATAAAACGGCCGACAGGAAAATCAACGGGATATAATCCGTATGATCGACATCCACTGTCCGGTACGCTATGGCTAAAGCAGGTAATTCTGACTCTTTCTGAATGATTTTACGGCGTTCCATTGTCTGAATATTTTCAGATAAAATCGTCGGCTGTAAAAAGTTACCT
>JAIBAF010000054.1 GCA_019695335.1 bacterium | reverse complement strand
CGGCATATTTTGCAATAAGCGTTTCTTGAATCAAATTATCCAATGCTTTCTTGCGTTGTAAATCATCGGATACGTCAAGCTTTTTATATTCACTTTGTTTTATAAAATTTTTAAAGTCGCCCAAACGAAGCGTATCGTCATCAACGACAGCAATGGGCATTCGATCATCATTGGGTTTCAGATTTGCTTGTTTTTTTTCACCGCATCCGATCAACACAATCAACAATACCAGTCCGGTACTGAATAGCTTCATGATAACTCCAGAAATTAGTTTATACTTATTGATTTTTTTCGGTTAAAAGGGATTCCGGCTGTTTTTCAAGCGATCCAACCCAGTCTCTTACCATAATCAACCGGTCCAGATCGCCAACCGATGAATCGTCGGAAATAATTTTCGCTTTTTGAATATGATACCACGGGAAACCGATGTTCACTGTTAGAGTTTTCTCGGTTTGATGTAGTTTGAAATTATTTGATGCGTTCATCACAGTATTCATCTTATTTCTAAAGCGGTCACTTTCCGTTTTTTCAGTAATCAATCTTTGATCGAAAGTCAAGGCATATTTATTTTCATCGATCGCAACTCTTTCAAAACCGAATTGTGACGCATACCATTTAATTTCGAGCATCATCAAAAGATTTTTAACTTCATCCGGCATTGCTCCAAACCTATCAGACAACTCTTTCTCAATGGCTTGCAGACTTTCGATATTTCGGATTTCCGACAATTCTTTATAAATACGGACGCGCTCGGATTGGACATTGACATATTCTTCAGGAATATACGTATCGCAATAAACTTCGATATGCGTCTGCAATACAGGTTGAGCCGTTGCAAACAGCCTCTCTTTGACTGGAATATTGTGCTCGGTTTTTACTTCGGCTACCGCTTCTTCCAAAAGTTGACAATATAATTCAAATCCAACGGAATTAATAAATCCGCTTTGCTCCGAACCAAGTAAATTGCCGGCTCCTCGTATTTCGAGATCCCGCATGGCTATCAGAAATCCTGATCCAAGATCGGTAAATTCTTCAATCGCCTGCAGTCGTTTTAACGAATCTTTGGCCAGCATTCCAAACGGTAATGACAATAGATAACAGTACGCCTGGCGCGTCGAGCGGCCTACTCGTCCACGTAATTGATATAATTGTGCCAAACCGTACTGATGTGCCTGATCAATGATAATGGTATTGACATTGGGAATATCGATACCGTTTTCGATAATGGTGGTTGCAACCAAAACGTCATATTTCCGATGCATGAAGTCGTGTACGACATTTTCGATGGCATGCGGTGTCATTTGCCCGTGAACAATGGCAAAACGCGCTCGCGGAACAATTTGTCTCAGGGTATCAGTGACACGTTCGATGCTTTGAACGCGGTTATGAACGTAATACACTTGCCCGCCGCGATCAATTTCCTGCAGAATCGAATCATGAATCAGGCGTTCATCAAATACCGTTATTTCTGTTTTGACCGGCAACCGATCATGAGGCGGCGTATTCATGACCGATAAATCGCGTGCGCCCATCAATGAAAAATTCAATGTTCGTGGAATCGGCGTAGCCGTAAGTGTCAATGTATCAACCGTCGCACGTAGTTTTTTTAATTTTTCTTTATGCACGACTCCAAAACGCTGTTCTTCATCAATAATCAGCAAACCGAGATCTTTGAAAACCACATCTTTTGATAAAAGCCGGTGAGTACCGATCAGAATATCCGTTTCGCCGCGCTGAAGTTTTTCCAATGCATCTTTTTGTTGTTTAGTCGATTTAAATCGCGACAACACGTCAATTCTCACTGGAAATTCTTTCATCCGTTCTGAAAAAGTTTCGAAATGCTGTTCGGCCAAAATGGTCGTCGGAACGAGCAAGGCCACTTGTTTGCTATCCTGCACCGATTTGAAAGCCGCCCGAAGCGCAACTTCCGTTTTCCCGTAACCCACGTCTCCGCAAACAAGCCGATCCATCGGTGTATCGGATTCCATGTCTTTTTTGATTTCCGCCGTTACTTTCGTTTGATCCGGCGTATCCTCAAATTCAAAAGACGCTTCCAATTCATACTGAATCGTTGAATCAGTTGTAAAAGCATATCCTTTTTTCGATTTACGCTCCGCGTATAATTTGATCAGATCCTGCGCGATATCTTTGATCGTTTTTTTGGTTCGGGCTTTAAGCTTTTCCCAATCGGCCGTTCCAAGTTTATTCAGTTTCGGTTCGGCGCCTTCCTCACCCGAAAATTTCTGAACACGCATGAAGTGCTCGAGCGGAACGAAAAGCTTGTCGCCGTTTTGGTAAATCAACTTGAGGCACTCTTCGGTATGTTCGCCGGATGTAACTTTTTCCAATCCTATGTATTTGGCAATACCGTGATCGACGTGAACAACATAATCGCCCGGTTTGAGTGAACGGATATGCCGGAGTGCCTGGGCGCTTTTAAAACGCCGGTGCGGACGGTGACGTTTGACACGTCCGAAAATCTGGTGATCCGTATAAAGCGCAATACGGCTCGCTTCAAAATAAAATCCTTCATGCAATTCTCCGATACCGACTTTGTAATCCACACCCGAAGCGGTTTGCTCGGTATCAAGAAGTTCGTCCAATCTTTCAAGCTGGCCTGAATTGTTACATAAAATGTATGTCATCCATCCGCCGGTACGATTCTCAATGATTCTTTCCCGCAGTAATTTCAAATGGCCGTTAAACGTTTCTGTTGTACGTGAAGCCATCGTCATGCATTCAAATATTTTTTTTGAAATCCGACAGTGATGGATTTGCTGAAACGATTGTTGGCGGCGATGAAGTTCGGCCGGCGGCCAGTAAACATCTTCATAAAGAAAAACACCGGAATCATTTTGCTCCCGGGCTTTCTCATAATGTTTTTTTATTTCCTCCCAATAACTTTCATTTTTTGCGATAACCATATCCGGTTCATACTCGATGATCAATGCTTTCGGATCAAGATAATCAAAAAAACTTCCATCAAACGTTTCCGTTCCGATTTCGCTTTTGGGATAAATATTTACTTCATCGAGCATCCCGACCGATCGCTGTGACATCACGTCAAACTCACGAATCGATTCAATATCATTGCCGAAGAATTCGATGCGGATAGGATTCTCACGCGCAAAAGGGTAGACGTCCAAAATTCCGCCGCGAACGGCAAATGTCCCGACCTGATCAACGACGTCCTGCTTTTCGAAACCCAGCCCCGCGAGGAGTTCGGTCAAATACATAAAATCAAACGCCGAACCGGTTTTTAACTCAATATGATATGATTTGAGTTTTTCAGGTTTCGGAATTTTTTTTAACAGTGCCCGCGTATGGGTCACAATAACGGCAGGCTCACCTGCCATCAAAGTTTCCAAACATTCCTGGCGCAGGTTGACGATTGAAAGGCTTGGTTCCTTGATATCGTACGGCAACAGTTCGTCATCAGGATAACACAAAATTTTCCGTTCTGGCCAGCGCTCCTGATCGCCAGACGGTTTGAGTAATTCCGTCAGGTCATCCAGCACGTTAGCATATTTTTCAAATTCAGCTGTGACGAGAACAATATGGTTGTGTGAATGCCATGTATGCTGAACGGCTATAGCCGAAAGCACGTTATCCGACGAACCCCATAATCCTTCCACGGAAAGATTTTTACGTGATTGCAGTTGTTGTAAAAAATGTTGAACGTGCGGGGTGGGAAGTATTTTTTCGATAAACGACAAAACCATATTCACAGAACGACTTGCGAATTTTACACAGGCTCGCCGAAAAGAGTGTGTCCTTCAGCATGGGTAATTCGCACCGTCAAATAATCTCCAATTTGATAATGGCTACGTGGAATAACGACTACCAGCGACTGGCTGGTTCTGGCTGCAAAATGCTGCTCTGATTTTTTACTGATTTCTTCAATGACCACTTCACGCTCGCGCCCAATTTCTGTTTGAATTTTTTTCAACCCGATGGATCGCTGTAATTGGATGATTTCCTGCAACCGTCTCGATTTGACTTCATCAGTTACATCATCCTGCAAAAGATAAGCTTTGGTGCCCGGTCGCGGCGAATAAGCGAAAGTAAAAGCCGAATGATATTCTATCTTTCTAAAAAGATCCATCGTCGATTCATGATCTTCTTCCGTTTCGGTTGGGAAACCGGTAATGACGTCAGTTGAGATAGCGACATCCGGAATAATCGTACGGGTTTTGTCGATGAGTTCAAAATACTCCTCGCGCGTATACGTACGATTCATCAAATCCAAAATCCGATTGGACCCCGATTGAACCGGCATGTGAAGCTGCTTGCAGATATTGGGACGCCCGGCAATAAGGTGTAGCAAGCGTTCGGGGAAATCTTTCGGATGCGGCGATGTAAACCGGATACGCTTCACACCGTTCACATCACTCACGCGTTCCATCAAATACGCAAAATCACGAAGGTTGTCTTTGTAGGAATTAACATTTTGACCGAGCAAACATACTTCCGTATAGCCCTGATCGACCGCTTTTTTTACTTCCTCAATAACGCTTTCGACAGACCGGCTTCGTTCTCTGCCCCGGGTAAACGGCACAACACAGAATGTGCAGAAATTGTCGCATCCGCGCATGATTGCAATCCACGCCGTAACACGACCGAATCGAAGCGGCGTTACCGCTTCATATACTTCCGTTCGCGAAAGCTTGGTATCGATATGCAGATCTTTCAAATGAAAGTCACGATATTCACTCAAACTGAAATCGTCATTCGATTTGATTTTTAAATCCTGAATCGGAATAACATTCGAAGATGTTTTACGGTCTGATTTTAATAGCTCCGGCAATTTACGATACGAGTCCGGTCCCAGTACGACATTGACATACGGGCGCTTGGCATGAATTTGCTCCTCGAGATGTTTTGCCATACATCCTAAAACTCCGATTACAAGGTCAGGCCGCTGTTCTTTCAATTTTTTAAAACGGGTCAGTTGTCCCCAAACACGCTGCTCAGCGTTTTCTCGAATAGCACAAGTATTCAGAAATATAGCATCCGCATTTTCGAATTGATCAACTAATTCATAGTCCATCTCATTCATGATACCAGCAACTAATTCGGAATCGTACACGTTCATTTGGCAACCGTACGTTTCGATATAGACTTTCTTTTTACCTTCGCGCGGCATCGTCTCCAGCGGCTCTATGTCATGCAAACTGTTGACTTGTTTGATTAATTCATCAACCATGAAAACTACTTATTAATAATGGATTCAGTAAGACTCAGGGCAATTCCGGACAACATGACCTCCGGGCCAAGTTGAGTAATGTCACCGGACAGAAGTTCCGTGTCAACGTTCGCGTAAAATGAACAGGCGGCTCCTTTTTCGATAATTAATCCCGATAGTTTTCCATCGTGCATTCCTACAAACGTAACTTCGCCCAGCATTTCACTGATGACGTAACCTGAACAAAATTGCAATTGCAAATGGGCATTCGTCGTATACACCGTAATCAAAGATCCTTGGCGAGTCCCTATCGGAATATCAGGATAAATTTCTAACGTCAGTTTTCTTGCTTCGGCCGGATTTTCAAGGTATAAGCGGTAATGGTTGCCGAACGATTGTTTCTCAACACCGAGACTGTGCGCAATTTTATCGATATCGGACGGTGTCAGCCTGAATTTTTTATCGTCATGATTGGACGGTTTATTTTTCGCAGCTGTTTTTTTGACCGTTTTTTTCAAAACTTTTCGAACCGGTTTTTTACCCGATGCTTTTTTGACAGTTTTTTTCTTTTTCATAGACCGTTACGTTGATTGAAAAATTCATCCTAACCTTTGGAATCAAATATCACATCGCCTAAATTTTTATCGAGACCGCGTGTCGCACGCAAACGCAACGCTTCATTCATTTCATCGGCCATACGTGGAAACGTATACAAAACTTTTCCATTAGAATCCAGTTGGGTCTCGCCTTGATAATCCCTCATCATACTTTCAAGTGATTGCTCGATTTCTTTCGCTTGCAGCGGCTTCTCGGATTTGCTGGAATTTACTCCCGCAATAATTTCTTCAATGGTCGCCGACTTGTTCGGTTTCTGGAAAATGACGCGCATAATGCGTTTACGTTTATTCATTTCAAGGCGGTGTTTTTTTAGTTTACGAACTTTAAAAGCCCGCGCGATTGGCACCCCGAAAAATAACAACGAAAAAATAAATGGCAACCAACCCAAAAACAAAACCACTAACCGTTCATTGGGAATATTTATAGCCGTATGGCCGGAAGTATAAAACATATATAAAATCGATCCTGAAAAAATAAGATTGAACGCGTTCATAAAAATAATGCCTGCATTCCGCCCGGAAGTGTTGCCCGTTATTTCATATTCCGGTTCGTACTCATCCCAGAAATATTCAATTTTACCCTCTTCAACTCCTTCCATTCCGCGAGTCAGTTGGTCAAAACGGCCGTAAACGACACCGTTATCCGTAATCTCGGCATCGCCTTTGAAACGAACGATACATTCCGATAAAAACGCCTCCGCTTCATCGATTTTTTTACCGCCCAGTGCGACCAATTCAGCCAACGTAATGATTCCTTTTTCTTTACGCAGATAGGCCGCTACTTCTTTTTCATTGGCTAGAGTATCGATCTGAACTCTCGCAGGGCCAAACACAAAATCATACACCGATGCAATGAAATTTTTTTTGTTTTCATTTAAAATCGATGAACGCGGCTGGTACTGGCGATAACGATAACCCTGACGATCGGTTTGATACTGAATCATCGTCGTAGCAGTACGCCACTGAAAAATCGAAAAAAACATTCTAAAAATACCGTCCAATTTCACCGGCGATTTCCGGTCACGACCGCCGCCCTGTGTTGCAGCAACCAACAGAGCGATTAATAAAACAAGAAATACAATGAAATACACAACCAATGTAACTGCAATCCATGCTTTAAAAATAACCGTAAAAATTTTCCATGCCCATTCGCCAATCTGATCCCAGCGCTCCGCCCAGGTCTTTTCTCCGCGACGCTGAAGAGAATTACCGAAGGAATAAATCATATCGCCGTTTTCGGTAACCATTAAACGGCAAACGTATTTGGACATCATTGCATCCAGCGCTTCTTTGGCTTCATCGACGGCCAGACCGGTAACCGCCGCGGCATCGTTTAAGGAAAAAGCACCTTTAAACGACCGCACTTTCTGCTCGAGTGAACGGATAGAATTCTCTAAAGTCGTTGTCTGCATGGTTCTATAGCTATTTTTCAAATTGAACGCTAATGTAAGCGTTCCCAATCGGAAATTCAATAAAAGAATTGTTTTGCATCTTGCGGTCAAACCAAAGAATACTTATATTCGCCGCAGTTATGGCTGACAAACTCAAAATCAATGAAATTTTCTACAGCATCCAAGGTGAATCAACGTTCGCCGGATCGCCGTGTGTTTTTGTACGCCTGACCTATTGCAACCTGCGATGCACGTATTGCGATACCGAATATGCTTTTTATTCGGGTCAAGATATGACCCTTGAAGAAATTATTGACCGCGTGAAGTCTTATCATTGTTCCACTGTGGAAATTACCGGTGGTGAACCGTTGCTGCAAGCGCCTGTTTTTACCCTGATGAAGCAACTTTGCGATCAAGGGTTCCGCGTTTTAGTGGAAACCGGAGGCAGCCTTGACATCGCGCCGGTTGATCCCCGAGTGATCAAAGTCGTCGATCTCAAATGTCCTTCCAGCTCAATGACTCACAAAAACCGATACGAAAATGTCAGCTATCTGTTATCTCATGATGAGGTCAAATTCGTTATTGGAACGCGCGAAGATTATGAATGGAGTGTCAATGTGATCCGGCAATATGATTTGCATAAAAAAGTTCACGCCATTTTGTTTTCACCGGTTTTTGGCGTCATTGAACCTGTTGAAATGGTCAATTGGATGCTGGCCGATCGTCTGCAATCGGAATGGCCGAATATTCGTTTTCAGTTACAAATGCATAAATTTATATGGTCGCCGGATATGAGAGGCGTTTGATTTAAGGAAATATTACATCTATGACTAATTCGCTTATTAAAATTGCAAAAGATTTTCACTGGGAAATGGCTCATCGCTTGCCGTACCATCAAGGCGGATGCCAGAACCTGCATGGTCATTCCTATCGTTTGAATGTTGAAATTTCAGGTACCGTATTGCCCAATGGAATGCTTATGGATTATTCCGATCTTAAAACAATCGTAAAACCGCTTGTAGACGAATTGGATCATGCGTTTTTATGTTCCGAGGACGATGAATTAATGAAAAACTTTTTAAAAGGAAAATCATTTAAAGTTGTCTATATCCCCTATTATTCAACGGCTGAAAACATTGCCGGGTATTTTGCCGATAAAATAGCGGCGCAATTAAAGCCATACAAACACCTTCGTTCTCTTAAAATCCGTATTGCCGAAACTATCAACACGTACGCTGAAATCAGCGTTGATCTATAACCCGGTAAACTTCGATGAATAAAAAACCACTAGCGGTTGTACTCGCCAGCGGCGGAATGGACAGTTGCGTCACGGCGGCTATCGCACATCAAAGTTACGATTTGGCCATGCTGCATATGAATTATGGGCAACGCACCGAGAAACGCGAGGAAAAAGCGTTTCTGGATATTTGCAATTTCTATAAAGTTCCTCAAGAACGTATTTTAATTAGCAATGTTAATCATCTTAAAACGATCGGCGGTTCAAGTCTTACCGACGAAAGCATGACCGTTACTAAGGCGGATTTAAATAACCCTTCCGTACCGTCGTCGTATGTTCCTTTCCGAAACGCCAATATTTTAAGCATGGCGGTAAGTTGGGCGGAAGTGCTCAAAGCAAAAAAAATTTTTATTGGAGCCGTAGAAGAAGATTCGTCCGGTTATCCGGATTGCCGATTGGATTTTTTTACAGCGTTTAATAAAGTGATCGCGTTGGGTACGCGGCCGGAGACAGAATTAGAAATCGTTATGCCGATCATCGATATGAAAAAATCGGCAATTATAAAAAAAGGACTGGAATTAAGAGCGCCTCTGGATTTGACGTGGTCGTGTTACCAAAATGAAGATACCGCGTGCGGTATCTGCGACAGTTGTGCTTTACGATTACGTGGATTTCAATTGGCTGGCGTTGACGATCCGATTCCGTATAAAGAACGGCCTGTCTATCATTGATAGATCAAAAACTTGATTCTTTTATCACCCCGCTTGGTATTCTCCAAACACATTCCGCATTGTATCAGCAATCTCGCCTAATGTTGCGTAATTTTCTACGCACTCTAAAATCAATGGTAAAACATTATCGTTCGATTGTGCCGCGTTTTGTAGTTTTTGCAACACCGCGTTGACTTTCGTTTGATCGCGGCGCTGACGCAATGCTTTGATCCGCTGTCGCTGCAAAGTTTCTAACGACGTATCAATCGTCAGGATTTCCGGCTTATGTTCACTGGCCGAGACGAATTCATTGATCCCGACAATGATCTGATCTTTTTTCTCAATTGCTTTTTGATAACGGTATGCCGAGTCGGCGATTTCCGCCTGAAAATATCCTGTTTCGATGGCCCGGATCGATCCGCCCATTTCATCGATTTTTTTCAAATAATCGAATACACGTGTTTCAATTTCATCGGTCAGTTTTTCCACATAAAAACTTCCGGCCATCGGATCGATCGTATCGGCTACGGCGCTTTCATACGCAATAACTTGCTGTGTGCGTAATGCGATTTCAGCCGAAGTTTCGGTCGGCAGCGCCAACGCTTCATCAAACGAATTAGTATGAAGGCTCTGCGTTCCGCCAAGCACTGCCGCCAAAGCCTGCAAGGTCACCCGCGGAATATTATTGTACGGCTGTTGAGCCGTAAGCGTGGAACCGCCGGTCTGTGTGTGAAACCGCAACATCATACTCTTTGGATCTTTGGCATTAAAACGGCTTTTCATGATTTTTGCCCAGATTCGCCGTGCAGCGCGAAACTTCGCTATTTCTTCAAAAAAATTATTATGCGCATTGAAGAAAAAACTGAGGCGTGACGCAAACGTATCGACGTCTAATCCCGCATCCAATGCAGCGTTCACATACGCAATTCCGTTGGAAAACGTAAAAGCCAGTTCCTGCACCGCCGTCGACCCCGCTTCCCGGATATGGTATCCGCTGATCGAGATCATATTCCATTTGGGCAATTCTTTAGTGCAATACTTAAAAATGTCCGTAATGATACGCATGGAGTTTTTGGGCGGATAAATGTACGTGCCGCGTGCAATATATTCCTTCAATACGTCATTCTGAATTGTACCGGAAAGTTGCCGGATATCGACGCCTTGTTTCTTTGCAACAGCCACGTACAAACATAACAAAATCGCAGCCGTTGCATTAATCGTCATCGATGTACTGATTTTATCAAGCGGGATATCTTTAAAGAGAATTTCCATGTCATCGAGCGATGAAATGGATACGCCGACTTTGCCAACTTCGCCTTCCGCGAGCGTGTGATCGCAATCGTAGCCGATTTGCGTCGGCAGATCGAATGCGACGGAAAGTCCCATCGTTCCTTGTGACAATAAATAACGGTAACGCTTATTCGATTCTTCGGCATTACCGAAACCGGCGTACTGACGCATTGTCCAGAAACGCCCACGGTACATGGTCGGTTGGACGCCGCGTGTAAAAGGAAATTCACCCGGACGACCAAGTTGTTCGCCCGTTTCGATAGGATACGATTCCATATATGCCGGAACATCAATGCCTGAATCCGTTACAAATTTTGATTTTCTTTCTCCGGATTTGCTCATAATTTCTCTCCGATTAAACTTCCTGAATTTCGGCTGTCGTCAAAAGCATGTAATACGCCATGCCACAACCGGCTATCAAAATAATTCCAGACATCCAGAATGGCGACCAGATACCAACCGCTTCGAAAACAAAACCGCCAAATGCGATTCCGGTCATACGCGCCAAATTGGACAATGATTGAATAATTCCTAAAATACGACCCTGCTCGGTTTCACTGCTCTTTTTAGAAACAAGCCCTGACAGCGCCGGCGTCAGCAGCGCACTGCCTACCGACACCAAAAACGATGCTACGATCAGCAGCCACAACCATTCCGAGCGTGACATGGCAAACATTCCGAAACTCGTAATTAATAGTCCGAACACGATCATTTTTTCTTCACCGATCGCCCGAGAAATCTTTCCGATCAGACCACCTTGTATGACCGCGCCAACAATCCCCATAAATGCAAACATGTAACCCGTTTCCATGGTATGAAATCCAAACTCTCTTTCGGCAAATAATGCGAACGTCGCATATAATATTGAAAAACCAAAATTATAAATCATCGACAAAGTCATCCCCGACCGGATCGCCGGCACACCCGCATAACGACGCAATGTATCCATGTTAAACTTGTTTTCTTCCCGGTTGAATTGAGCTTGGGCGCGCGCATCATCCGGTAACGATTCAGGCAGTAAGAAAATCGCCGCAAGGCCATTGATCGTCGTCAAAGCAGCCGCAAAAAATAATGGGGTTTGATAGCCCCATTTCCCCAAGATACCGCCGATGGAAGGTCCGAGAATAAAACCCAGTCCGAAGGCTGCGCCAAATAAGCCCATACCTTTCGATCGATTTTCTTTGGTCGTCACGTCGGCAATATACGCCTGTATGGTCGCAAATTTTCCGGCAAAAACTCCGCCTACAATCCGCGCGGCAAGGATCAAAACAAGTGATTGCGCCAAACCAAATATCACATACGCCATGCTTGAAGCAAAAATACAGATCAGAATAACCGGCCGTCGACCCCATCGGTCTGAACAATAACCCCATATAGGCGTAAAGATGAACTGCATCAACAGATAGACCGACGTGAGTAAACCTATTTCAAAACCGTTTGCTCCGAAATGTTCGGCGAAATAGGGCAAAATCGGTATGACAATACCGAAGCCGATCATATCTATCAATGTTGTAACGAAAATGATGGAGAGAGATTTAGAGTGTGATGGAGGCATACATCTACTTAGCGCGGGATTTTTTTCGGGCTTTTTTATTTTTATAAAATTTCTTGATCCACTCAACGGCATCCTTCGGATCGTCCGTCGTATAAAACAAATCCATGTCTTTCGGTGAAATATTTTTCTCGGCCAATACCGTCGCGCTCATCCAGTCGATCAATTCTTTCCAGTATTTTTTCCCGATCAAAACAATTGGGAATGGCGTAATTTTCTGAGTCTGAATGAGGGTCACGGCTTCATAAAATTCGTCCAACGTTCCGAATCCGCCCGGCAAAACAATAAAACCGCTCGCGTATTTGACGAACATCACTTTCCGTACGAAAAAATAATTGAACCATAATTCGGATGTAAGATAATCGTTGGATTTCGCTTCGAATGGTAACTCAATACTGAGTCCTATGGATTTGCCACCCGCTTCTTTAGCGCCTTTATTGGCCGCTTCCATGATGCCAGGTCCGCCACCCGTAATCACCGCATAACCGGCTTTGACCAATTGTCGCCCGCACGTTTCGGCCAATTGATAATTTTTAGATCCGCGCAAGGCGCGCGCCGATCCGAAAATCGAAACGGCCGGCCCGACTTTTTCCATTTCTTCGAACCCGTTAACAAATTCGGCGACGATCCGGAAAACGCGCCAGGGCTCTTCTTTACGATACGATTTATCCAGCGATGCGGATAAATCGTCGACATTTTTATGGTTATTACGAAAGCTGCTCTGCTTTTTCATATACCGGCTAGCGACATATTCTTACCCGTCGGACGTTCAACTTCGTTATTACGCAACATATCAATAAATGTATGTATCAATTGCGGATCCCATAATCCCGACGCTGTTTCCTCTTCCATGATTTCAAACGCGCGTTCATCCGGTAAAGCCCCCCGATATGGACGCGCCGTCGTCAAAGCATCAAAAACGTCAACCGTCATAATGACGCGCGCAATCATTGGAATTTCTTCGCCTCGTAAACCGTCGGGATAACCGGTGCCGTTCCATCGCTCCTGATGACTGCGAATGATCGGCAAAACGCTGTTCAGTGACTTCAATGGCTTGCATATCTTCTCGCCAATGATCGTATGCTGTTTCATTATTTCAAATTCTTCTTTCGTCAAAGGTTCAGGTTTCAGAAGAATCGTATCATTGATTGCGATTTTTCCTATATCATGTAAGATGCCGCCGCGTCGGACAGCTTTGACTTGTTCTTCGCTTAATCCGATACGTTCCGCCAGCTTCGCGCCGTAATACGACAAACGGTTGCAATGGCCTTCAGTGTACGAATCCTTCGCCTCTACAGCCAGTGCCAAACTGAAAATAACTGTTTCAGCATTTTCGAGTTCGTCGGTAAATTGTTTAACACGAATCAGCGATTTTACGCGTGTGAGCAATTCGAGGCGGTTGAACGGCTTCATAATGAAATCGTCCACACCCAACTCGATGCCTTTGAGTTTGTCGTTGAAATCCGATAAACCGGTGAGCATGATGATCGGGATAAGTCGCGTATGATTTTCAGATTTTAATTTTTCGGTCACCTCGTATCCGGTCATTGCCGGCATCACGGCATCCAGCAAAATCAGATCCGGATTTTCCCGCATAACCTGCTCAATGGCTTCCTTGCCGTCGCGAGCCGTAATCACATAATATCCGGCTTCAGCAAGAAATTCACTCAGCAAATTAACCATGGCATCGTTATCATCGACAACGAGAATTTTTGAAGCATTCACAGCAGGGGAAAGATTCGTCATACGTTATTATCTTAAAGTAAGAACAAATGGGTGAGAATGTAGGAAAATAAAATGAAAAAAGCTTATTTTTTCTTGTGGTACGAAGCTTTGGAAATCGTATGAATGCCCCCGCGAATATTATAATCCGTAATCACCGTCATTTCCAACGGGTCACAGCAACGCACTAAATCGTTCAACAAACGTTGCGTCAAATGCTCTTGAAAAATTCCGACATTGCGATAACTGTACAAATAATATTTATATGAGCGTAACTCGATCACGTCTTTATTCGGAACATACACAACGGTAATTTTGGCAAAATCGGGAAGCCCTGACCACGGACACACAGCTGTAAACTCATCCGTTTCAACCGTCACTTCACTGCGTTTACCGGGATATTCATAGGCAAACGTTTCCAACAGTTCCGGACGAATCGCATCGTATCCTTCAAATTCAAATTTAAAATCCGGCTTTTTGACGAATTCTTTCGCTTTCTTACGACGAATGGTCGACGATTTAGACAAAAATTATGCCTTTCGATTATTAATTAGATTGAATGGATATTTCTATACCGCGCTTCCATAACTCAGAAATAAATGTATCGGCAGGCACGCATACTTCCTGCGGTACAACACCGCGCTTCGTGATCATACCGGATGCCATCATCTGCGCAATGACCGCGATGGGATACGATGTGAGTCTCATCATCGCCGTGACATGATCGTCGCCGTAGTCGATAATTTGATATTGAACCGTTTTGGCCATCCCTGATTTTTTTCCATCAACGATCACACGAACGAGCACGCAATCTTTACCTTCCATCGTCAGTTTTTCAGTCAGCAAAACGGATAGCAAATCCCGCGGAGCAATTTTATTTTTTCCTACCTGAATCGGCTTTGAAGAAGTCAGCCCGAGATCCAGTAATAATTTAAATTGGGCGCAATGCCCGGGATAACGAATTGTTTTGTAATCCAGGTTTTTTACTTTCCCCAAATACGTTTTCGGCAATGTCGATGTACCTCCGGATGTATTGAACGCTTCTAATTTTCCAAATGGAGCTGGAAATTCCAGATCCTCAACTTCGATCATCGGATCGACATGAATGATTTTCCCATCGCGGATTTTCACACATGACTCAATGTATTCATTGACCAGTCCATGCACTGAGAATACTAACTTATAGTTCATCGGCGGCTTCGGTTCGGTCGGTAACCCGCCGACACGAATTCGGATGCTGTCAGTTTCATCAAGTTGCGCTACGCCATGCGCTACCAGCACTGAAACCATGCCGGGAGCCAGGCCGCAATCCGGAACAACCGTCACGCCTTTTTTCTTAGCCATTTTATTGAGAGTAAATTCTTTGTCGACAATAGTATTATTGCCTCCCAAATCACAAAAATGGCAGCCGGATTGAATAGCCGCTTTTGCAAGTTCGTAATTATATTTGTATGTGACAGCGCTGACGACAGTATGTACTCCTTTCATGAGTTTTTTCACCGACGCCACTTTACTCACATCCGTTTTTTTAAATGTCCATTTTTTAGAATCGTATTTTTTTAAAAAACCTTTCAATTCTTTAAGAATCGAACTGTTCATATCCGCTACGACCACTGATTCAGTGGCAGGGTTCTCGAGTAAATCTTTGATGACGGCGCGTCCCATCAATCCGCCGCCCAGAACTAGAAATCGCATAACATCACCTCGTTAGTTAACGCGCTTCAGTTTACAACCGAAAAAGCCGCTCATGTTGTGTTTAAAAGGAAGGATGTAAAAATAACCCCGCTCATCGATAAAGAAATTATATTTCGGATCGTGTTCTTTGATCATTTCAAAATCAGGATGCGCTGATAAAAACGATTCCACAACTTGTTCGTTTTCTTCCGGATTAATGGTACACGTAGCGTAAATCATTTCACCGCCTTTGGAAACGAACTGTGAATAAAATTCAAGAATGGATTTTTGTTCTTCGGCCAACCGGCCAATATCTTCAGGTTGCAGCCGCCATTTGATGTCAGGATTTTTTGATAAAGTACCCAGCCCGCTGCAAGGCGCATCGATGATGACTTTATCGGCTTGCCCTAAGAATTTTTCCTTCAGTTGATTCGTGGCCACATCCGGATGCAAAATTTCAACGTTGGAGCAACCGGCCTGGCGTATGCGTTCGGCCAGATCATCCATCACGCCCGCGTTCGTATCGGTGGCAATGATTTTTCCGGTATTGTTCATCAACGCAGACAGAAAAATCGTTTTACCGCCGCTGCCCGCGCAGACGTCGAGTACCAAATCTCTGTTTTTTGGATTGCACCATTCGACAAAAAGTTGGCTCGCCTCATCCTGAATTTCAAAAAAGCCGTTCTTAAAACTGTTGGTGGAATAAATTTCACCCAAACCGGAAACATAAAAGCCGTAATTTCCATACCGTGATTTTTTAATTGAAAAACCCTGATCTTTGAGTTGAGACATCAGGCTGACTTCATCTGACTTGAGCGTATTGACACGGATCGTAAATGCGTTCTCTTCATTATTAAACTCACACAATTTTTCCGTATTCTCTTGTCCGTAACGCTCGACCCATCGTTCGACCAACCATGCCGGATGAGAGAAAATAATGGCCAGGGCATGAATAATATCTTTTTGTCGACTCGGGAGCGGAATGTCGCTTTTGGCTTTGACAAGTGTTTTTAAAAACTCGCGTAAAGGTTGTTTAAAATTGCCTTGCTCTTTGGGCATGGCTGCATCGGAAAGAGCGATACATTTGTCCAACGATTTGCTGAGAACGGTCGCATTGAGCGTGGCCAGACGATAAGCATTGCGCATCAAAGGATCAAACCGTGTCACATCGGCTTTCAAAACTTTTGAGGCATAGTAATCAAGACGCATTCGCCACTTCAGTACATTCAGCACCGTCCGGGATAAATTGCCTTTTTCGCGGCCGGTCAGCAATTTATGATTTTGTCGGATATGATGGCGAAGCAAAATATCCGCCCTGGTCTGATTATTGTCGAATTCCAACAGGACTTGCAGTGCAATTTTATTGACTGTATTTTCAGCCAGCCTGTCTTCGTCAGAGCTGGACAATGCTCCTTTGTATATTTTGGCTTCGTAGAGGTTGATCTTTTGTTTGCCTTTATGGCGATGGCGGCGAAATCCTCCGCCATGACCGTGACCATGCCCATGACTGTGTCCGGTTGCCGAAGGCGCTACGTTAGAAATACGCTTACGTTTCCCGCCGCCTTGCTGCTGACCGGACGTTTGTTTAGGTTTGTTTTTTTTCATTGAACTAAGAGGTTAACTGATTTTTTTTTGCATAACGGCCAATTAGCTGTCTTCTAATTCATCCAAAGCCGATTGCAATTCGCTTAATGCGTGAAGATTGTTTTGTTGTTTGGCGACAAAGAGACCACGCCGGTAAATGTCCGCAGCATCAGATGCCCGCCCCGCATATTCGAGCGCTTTGGCCATTTGGTAATACACCGGCAAATAATTAGAATCGCGTTGCAATAAATCGTCAAACGTTTGAAGCGCCTTTGCTGTATCGCCATTTTTCATGTATTCCATCGCAAGGCCGTACCGTGAAAATGAGTCGTTCGCGTCTTTGCTGACAAGCTCTTGAAGAATCTCCAACCGCGATTTCATTCCTACACGACCCGTCTTTCGATGGTTTTAAGCGTTTCAATCAATTCTTTATTTTTTTCTTCGAATCCTTTTTTGCCGAGCAAGGCGAACATATTGCTTTTGTACGCTTCGACGCCCGGTTGATCGAAAGGATTAACCCGCAAGAGATACCCGCTCATCGCGCAGGCTTTTTCAAAGAAATAAATCAATTGCCCGAGATAATAAGCGTTCATTTCCGGAATGGAAACAGTCATATTTGGAACGCGTCCGTCGTGATGGGCCAATGTCACGCCTTGATAGGCTTTTTCATTAACGAAATCAAAAGTTTTACCCGACAGAAAATTGAAACCGTCAAGATCATTTTGGAGCGACGGCACTGCTGATTGCGAACGTGGTTTTTCAATCCAAAGAAATGTCTCAAAAATATTCCGCGCACCTTGTTGAACCCATTGTCCCATGGAATGGAGATCCGTCGAATAATCGACCGACGCGGGATAAATACCTTTGTTGTCTTTACCTTCACTCTCACCGTATAATTGTTTCCACCATTCTGAAAAATAATGCAGCGACGGATCAAAATTAGCCATAATCTCGATCGCCTTGCCGCTGGCGTACATACTGTTGCGAATCACGGCATACATGTATGCAGGATTCTTTTTCAGATCCGGTTCCTTCAAATATGCTTCCATATCCCGCGCGCCCTGAAGCAATTCATTAATATTAATACCGGCCACGGCTATCGGCAACAATCCGACCGGCGTTAACACGGAGTAACGGCCACCCACGTCGTCGGGAATGACAAACGTGCGGTAACCTTCCTGATCGGCCATTTTTTTCAACGAACCTTTAGCCGCATCCGTTGTCGCAATAATCCGCTGTTTAACCTGGCCCGAAGCCATGACCGATTGCATGATATCGCGAAAATAACGAAGCGCCAGCGCCGGTTCCGTCGTTGTGCCCGACTTCGATATGACATTCACCGTAACGCGCTTATTCATCAAAACTTCTTTTAAATCTTCGTAATATTTACCGCTCATGTTTTGACCGGCAAAAAAGATCTGCGGAGATTTGTGCGGTAATACATTATGAAAACTGTGCGACAAACTGTCGATCACGGAACGAGCACCGAGATACGAGCCTCCGATGCCGATGACAACGAGAATGTCCGATGTTTTTTGAATTTCTTCAGCGGTCTTAACAATACTCTCCAACTCACTGACCGGCATACGATGCCCCAGATCCAGCCATCCTAAAAAATCGCCCCCGATCCCCGTACGTTCTTCGATGACTTTATGCACGTCTGTAACTTTCGATTGCATTTTCAAAATGTCTTTCTCGCGCACAAAATCCATCATGTACGTATAGTCAAGCTGAATGTACTTCATAGCGCACTCCTTGATAAAATGAAAAAAAATTGGATGGGGTAATGAGCATTTTTTGCTGTTGGAGAACGGCGTAATATATAGTTAAGATTTATAAAAAACAACAATACAATGATGTTTTTATTAAAAACCTCCATGAATTATCGAATGATTGTGCCGTAATTCATGCTTAACCAATATCGATAAATCGACGTATTTGAACGGCTTTTTTTCTTGTTTTTACTCTCTAATTTCCTAAATTGCCGCCCATAAATGAATAAATATCAGATGTTCACAGACCGTTGATTTTGGAATCTTACCGGTATTCGCTGCAAAGTTAGAATCACACTGATGGCATTTGCCATTACTTAAAATAAACCAATGACAAATATTATTTATATCGGCGTACTATTAGGGGCCGTCCAAGGGTTTTTTCTCGCCGCGGCTCTTGTTGTTCGAAAAAAAAATCATACGGCCAACCGGCTACTCGCGATCATGGTATTCATCTTTGCCGTACGGGCGATGACGATATATCTTCTTGAAACCACCGGGAATTCCTTTTTTACTGAATTACAAACCGTTACATGGCCGACGTTGTTTTTGTTTGCACCGCTTTTTTTCTTTTATTCCAGGATTTTACTGCTTCATATACCTTTCATTTGGCGCAAAAATATTTTGCATTTTATTCCTGCTCTTGCGCTATCCATTCAGGTGATTATTTATTACGTCTTATGTATTTTTGGGAAACTACCAGAATCGGTCGAAACCCCAGAAAGCTCTATCGGTAAAATTCTTGATTTCTTTTTTTCCAACTTGTTTTTATTGATGGGTTGGTACTATACAATTCGGGTATATGGCCTGCTGCGCATTTACCGACGGCGTATTCATGAATTCTACTCAAACCACGCTCGCATTCAATTCTCATGGCTATGGGTAATGACTGTATTTCAATTCGTAATCTGGGGGTATGAGACTGGTATCCATTTAATACTGTACATGAATATACCCATAGCTACTCCCGTGCGTATGGTCAGCTTCATTATTCTGACGTTATGGATTTATGTGATGGGCTACTTTGCTATCAATTTGCCCGAAATATTTGCCGGCGAGATGCCAACTGACGATGGTAGCGAAATCGCTTTAAACACTGAAAAATACCGAAAGTCAGGGCTGGACGAGACAAAGGCGCTTGAATACAAAACCAAATTATTGCAATTCATGAACGATCAAAAACCTTATACCAATTCTGAAATCACATTGCGTGATCTGGCCGGTTTTCTGAATATATCTGAGCATAATCTGTCTGAAGTAATCAATACATTGCTCAAAAAAAACTTCTATGATTTCATTAATTTTTACCGTGTAGAGGACGCCAAAAAAAGGCTTCTCGATCCCCGGTTTTCGGAATATACTATCTTAGCCATCGCTATGGAAGCTGGGTTCAACTCTAAATCCAGTTTCAACTCTCTTTTTAAAAAATTCACCGGTACGACACCCAGTCAATTCCGTTCCAGTTGAATTTTGCCTTCGCCCATTGGCTTGGACATCATTTACTCGTCCAATCCCGCCGCTTTGGGCGTATACTCCCGGTTCTTTCCATACCTTTGCAAAGCTTTTTAAAACAGCCAAAAAAGAGGTATGATATGTCCAATTTTTATGTTTCATCGTTATTAGCTTTCATTTTATCTATTTGTGTGCCAATGATTTATCCACAGGACTCAACCAAAGTCTTGAAAGAATATCACTTGGAATATGGTAGTTTACCCAATATTGAGTCGGGGGCGCGTACGACGGTCGGAATAAACTCATTGATGTTTGATATGATCAATCACTCACTCAAAAATTCGCGATGGAATAACGCCTTGACACGCACGTTTAATGCAGGATTTGTTCAATTTTATCTGGGTCTTTTCACGTTTGCTGCAGCGCCTCATGAATTTTTCGGGCACTATTCGCGCGCACGTGAATTTGGTATTACACCCAAAATATCTTTGGCTTTTCCTGTTATTTCAGGCGATGACGTTTTCAAAGTTACCTATCATGTACCGGTGATTGAAAGACAAATGATCGTCTCGTCCGGACCCGAGCTCACGATGGGAGTGGCCAGAGAAGAACTCAAAGAGATCTATGGAGGCAAACCGGCTCCCAGCTATGCCGGAAATTTTCTCTTGGCCGGCAAAATCATCGACATGCTGATGTATACTCAGAATAATGTCAAACCCTTTATCAAAGATCCTGAGAAATTTTACATGGACAATGCAAGCTATTTCAGAAGAAATCCTGTACCGAACGATCCATTATCGTATGTACTCGCACTGACTGAAAGTTATGGGTATTACGATAGCTTTGTTCCAAAGAATGCCATTTGGCTCTACCGGCCGCCAAATTTGAATGTTTACGTTAATGACTTTTTCAAGGATCAGTACAAAAGAATGAAACGGTCTCAAATTCTGGCCTTGATGGATCCTGCCCTCTTGTATTTCTTCTATGGTAATTACCAGTACATTGCCCATGATCAGGCAACTTTCACGCCTTTTATGTTCAATGTATCCGGCTATCGATTTATGCCGTCAATACGGGCATACTTGGGAGAACTCGGCGCCGAAAACTATTATGATCTTTATCTGGTGACGCCGAGCGGACAACAAGTCATCGTATACTATCGTCAAGGCGGAAATATGTTTGATCAGATTTATGGCGGTGGAGTTGAAGTTGGAAAAATACGAATAGCCGACGATTATACACTGACTTCACAAGCCGACTTTTGGTATAATGAACGATCAGACAAATCTAATTTTAATATTATGGAGTCCGTAGATTACGACATCACGAAGCGTTGGTTAATTTCGATATCGCTCGGATACAAAACCAAAGGTCAAGTTGCCGGGAAACCATACTTTGACGGTTTGTACGGATATTCCGGCTTTGGGATTCGTCTATGATAGTGTCAGGGTTTTGATAAAAAAAATTAATCGGATTTAGTTCCAAAGCTATTGAAGCACATCGCTCGATGATTTTGAACGGCTTTTTTTCTTGTTTTTACTCTCTAATTTCCTAAATTGCCGCCGCGTGAAATTATTGTCATACCAGAGCGCGCAGAGCTAAATGCCAGCGTTCTCTGGTGTAAATCTGAAAACTGATATGCTTCATTTAGTTAATCTTACCGTTGATTTCGGCGGACGCGCGTTATTTGAGGGTCTCAACTGGCATATTCGCCACAAAGACCGTGTCGCCTTGATCGGAGCCAACGGCGTCGGCAAATCAACCTTGATGAAAATCATCTGCCGCGAATTTACACCTACTTCCGGCGAGGTTGTTCACTCCAAAGAACTCACCGTTGGTTACCTTCCTCAGGACGGCCTGCACGCGCACGGAAAAACATTGATCGCCGAAACCATGACGGCATTTGCTGAAATCATGGATGTTCACGACCGGATGAAATCGATCGAACATCAGTTGGCTTCACTTGACCATGAATCCGAAGCATACATGGAATTGATTCACCGCTACGGCGATCTTCAACACAGGCTTGAAAGCCTCGACGGATTTTCGATCGAAGCCAAAGCCGCGCGGATTTTGACGGGACTTGGTTTCAAAGAAATTGATTTTGAGAAGCCGTGTGAAAATTTCAGCGGCGGCTGGCAAATGCGTATTGCTTTAGCCAAATTGCTTTTGCAAAATCCCGACTTGTTGCTGCTGGACGAACCGACCAACCATCTCGATATCGAATCCATTGAATGGTTCGAAAATTATCTCAAAAACTATGAAGGCTCCGTCCTGCTCATTTCCCACGACCGGTATTTTATCAATGCCGTTTGTGACCGGATCACGGAATTGGAACGCCGGCAACTCCTCGATTATTTCGGAGATTACGAGCATTATGAAGAGGAAAAAATCCTCGCCGAAGAGCGTTTGCTCTCTGCTTATGAACGGCAACAGGATGAATTGAAACGCGTACAGGTTTTTATCGACCGCTTCCGATACAAAGCTTCGAAGGCTCGCCAGGTCCAAAGTCGCGTCAAAATGCTGGATCGGATGGATAAAATTCAACTGCCTGAAGAAGAACGTAAAGCGGTTAACTTCCGTTTTCCTCAACCTATCAAAAGCGGCCGCGTCGTTCTGGAAATTGAAGATGTCCACAAATCTTACGGTGATAAAGAAGTTCTGCGGGGAATCAGTTTCACTCTCGAACGCGGCGAGAAAGTGGCGCTGATCGGCGTCAATGGCGCCGGTAAATCGACTTTAGTGAAAATGATCGCGGGAGCCGAACCTGTCAGTCACGGCGAAATCAAATTAGGTTATAATGTCTCGCTGGAATATTTTGCGCAACAGCAGGCTGAGAAATTAAATATTCAAAACACAGTGTATGAAGAAATTACTTCAGCATCCGTGTCGCATACTCCGGTTATTTTACGAACTATTCTCGGCGCATTCTTATTTTCAGGCGATGATGCCAATAAAAAAGTCAATGTATTGAGCGGCGGCGAGCGATCGCGTTTGGCTTTTGCCAAAATGCTGCTCAATCCGGCCAATTTTATCATTTTAGACGAACCAACCAATCACATCGATGCTCAGACAAAAGACATCCTGCAGGGCGCGCTGGCCGATTACGAAGGCACGCTGCTGATCGTTTCGCACGATCGGTATTTCCTCGATAACCTGGTGAACAAAGTCATTGAAGTTAAAAACGGCAGGATCAAAACCTATCTCGGCAACTACAGCGATTACCACGTCAAAAAAGAAAATGAAATGACCGAACAGCAGCTATTGCAAACCGCCGCGAAAAGTTCGGGAAAAAATTCGGCCAAAGAACAGCGGCTTGTCCAAAAAGAAGAACAGAAAAAAGTAACGGCTGAACATCGCAAAAGTGAAAAAAAATTATCTGAAATCGAACAGAAAATTCAAAAACAAGAAGAACTCAAACTCCGTTTAGAAACGCAACTGGCCGATCCTGAATTGTACAAAAACCCCGGCAAGGCTAAACAGATTCAAATCGATTATCAGAAAACCGGCGAGCAAATTGCGGCACTGTATCATGAATGGGAAATACTGGCGGGAAAAATAGAAAGCCCTGAAGCTTAAACTTCAGAGCCTTCTTTATGAGGAGGAGAGGAGGATTTCTATAGAATTATACCGCCAGCGTATCCTTACGGTCATGTAAGTCTGCATATATTTTAACCTATTAGACGTTAAAAAATTCCCTTAGTTGCATCATGACAAAAATATGACGAATCCCAAAACGGGTCACTTTCCCCTATTTCGATGCGGGCAAATGATTTACCACCAATTTCTCTACTTCTGCTTCAACGTTTTTCTTTAATCCAATCGCAAAAAAGACTTCCGCCATTAAAAAGATAGGCGCCACAAAAATCTGAAATAAATTATCCACAAGCGCCGGCCGGCGCCCTTCGATCGCATGACCGATCAATTGAATGACCCATCCTGCTACGAACGTTGAAATAAAAACAATCAGTGAAGTCATCATTTCCATTTGCGAAACTTTATCGGCAAAATAATAAATGAAACCAACCAATACGGTCATAGCCAAAGCCAATACCATATCAAGCGCATAATAATACAGCAGGACTGACACAGCAAAAATCGTCGCCAGTGTAATATCCCATTCCACGATATGAAAACGTAACCAGCCCATCGGAATCAAAAAAGAAAAAATCAGCATCGGTACTCCGACGAAATGCGTCGCTTTATTACGGGCATCACGATGATACGCTGAATAAAAAGCCATTTGTTCTGACAAAGTTTTCATAACTGCTCCTTTTTAATAGTAGAGCTTTTTTTATTTTCTTTTTTCTATTTTTTGATTCAGTTTAAAAATCATTCTTCATTTGTATTACCGTTAGCCTCACCGCGCAATTTCACCGAATCGGATTTTTTCTTGAATCCTCCAGCAAAATCCATTACGCACATGTTTCGGTATTCTTTATGCGGTCCGCATGCTACGCCAACCACTTTGAACGCTGTATTAAAAATATTTTCACGATGTCCACGGGAAGGTACGCCGTCGTCGATCAGCA